>NZ_JBTLNE010000033.1:0-41312 GCF_054457435.1 Halovulum sp. GXIMD14793
CGCGGAAAAGCCGGATGCCGCGTTCACGCAGCTCGGCCGGATAAGCGGGGGTATGTTTCTTCTTTGTCATAAGGCTCACCTTTGAACCAATCACTCTCCGGTAAACCCGGGGCGGTTCAGATTTACATGTTCCTTGCGGGACAATTGCCCGACCGGATCGAGTTACTGATCTTTCGCGGCCCGGCTCGTGATGAGGAGGATGTGACCGAGACAATGGCCACCTTTCAGGAGGTGGTATTGCCTCTGTTTTCCAGCATGAAGTTTGTTTCTTTGGGCGCGTCGCCGCTGATGCCATCGCCGAGGCCGGGTAAGTACGAAGGCGTCTTTTGGGGCTGGGAGAATTATACAACCCTGGGTTTGGATGGTTTCATGCAAATGCGGCAAAATCACCGACATCTGGTCTTCTGGCCCGAGGGGTACGTTTATGATGGCGAACCTCCCGAAGGGCTGGCCATGCCCGATATCGAAGCGCTGATCGCTGCTGGTGATACGAATTTGGGCGTTTATCAGGCCGGCTGGCGCGGTCTGCGCCTGATCTTCGCCAATGGCGAAGTGGAAGAAATCAAACGTAAGGGTGATATGCTGGTGGCTGATGGCATGGAGATGCGACAAGTCAGTGTATTGCCAGATGGCAGCCGAATAAGCGGGTCAATTTCCAGCCTGACCTATTCCGGGTTTTCGCCCGGTTCTGGCATGCAAGGCGGTGTCGGCGCGTCGAGTGAGACTGTTTTTGACAAACGCGGTCGATATGCGGGCAGCCGATTTACCGGCGGGTCGGGCAGCTTTGATGCTGGTGGCGGTTTTGCCTTATCGAATGAAGGCAAGAATGCCGGCACCTACGAAATTATGGATGGCCTGCTGATCCAACGGCCATCCGGCGGCGGCCCGGAATTGCGACACCTGATCTATAAAAACAACCTTGACCAGATCATGATCGGCGATCAGTTTCTGGAGGATTAGCAGCGCAGCTGACGCAGTTGAAATCGGGCGAATGCGCGGAAGGCCGATAACGTTCGCTAAACCACCGCCACATGCTGGGCCGGTAGATCGGTTTAGGCGTTAAGCATACTCGAAGACCACTGATCTGGCTGTCCGCATTGGACTACATGCGTGTTGCAGCACTGTTCGGCTTGACCCGCCAAGCGGTTTGGATTACCTCAAGCCCCTCTACGCGGGCGTTGTGTAGTGGTAAGACCTCAGCCTTCCAAGCTGATGACGCGGGTTCGATTCCCGCCGCCCGCTCCAATCCTCCCCCGGTGACCCAAAATGCCGCGCCCTTGCGGGTTGCACCCCTGCAGTCGGCTTTCTAAAACCATCTAAAACAAGCTGGGAAAAGCGATGGCAAAGACAGAACCGCGGGAAAAATCCAAACAGATAGGCCCCTTGCGCGGCTTGATGCCGTTTATCGCGCCATATCGGGGATTGTTGTCTCTTGCGATCCTGGCGCTGGTGGTTACGGCCTCGCTGTCGCTGATCCTGCCCTTGGCGGTGCGCCGCGTCGTTGACAGCTTTTCCGGCGGTTCTTTGGAACTGATGGATGCCTATTTTGCCGCTGCTGTCGGCATTGCCGGGCTGCTTGGCGTTGGTACTGCTCTGCGCTATTACCTTGTGACCCGGCTGGGTGAGCGTGTTGTGACCGATATCCGCAAGGCGGTTTATGACCGGGTGATCGTGATGAGCCCGTCCTTCTTTGAAAAGATCATGACCGGGGAAGTCCTAAGCCGTCTGACAACGGACACTACACTGATCCAGTCGGTGATCGGTTCCTCGGTGTCTATTGCCCTGCGCAACCTTCTGATCCTTGTCGGCGGGTTGACATTGATGATGTTTACTTCGGTCAAGCTGACGATGGGCGTACTTTTGGTGGTGCCGCTGGTCCTTTTGCCAATCCTGACGCTGGGGCGCAGGCTTCGGCGGCTGAGCCGGGACAGTCAGGATCGGATCGCAGACAGTTCCGCCCAGGCCTCCGAGATGTTGCTGGCGGCCCAAACAGTGCAAGCCTACACTTATGAGGCAGAGACCCGTAGCGCCTATGCCGGGCTGGCAGAACAAGCCTTTGATGCGGCGCGGCGGCGGATTTCGACGCGGGCCGTCATGACGGCGATTGTGATCTTTGTGGTGTTTTCCTGCATCGTCGGTGTGCTTTGGATCGGGGCGCGCGATGTTCGTGCCGATGTGATGAGCGCCGGGCAGCTGGTCCAGTTCGTGATCTATTCTGTGATGGTTGCAGGGGCCGTTGCGGCCTTGTCGGAAATCTGGGGCGAGTTGCAGCGCGCCGCCGGTGCCACGGAACGGTTGGTTGAGTTGCTGGCCGTTGAAGATGCGGTCAAGGACCCGGCCGATCCGGTGCCAGGACCCGCGCGGGCCGACGGTCGGCTGAGCTTTGACAGCGTCCAGTTTCACTATCCCGCCCGGCCCGAGATCGCCGCCCTTCAGGATTTCAACCTGGAGATCGCACCAGGTGAGACCGTGGCGCTGGTCGGGCCATCTGGCGCGGGCAAGACCACCGTGTTCCAGTTGCTGATGCGCTTTTTCGATCCTGATCAGGGACAGGTCGTGTTGGATGGCCTGGATGTGTCGACCATGACGCGCGCCAGCCTGCGCCAGCATTTTGCGCTGGTGCCGCAGGATGCGGTGATTTTTGCCGCATCGGCCCGGGACAACATCCGCTTTGGCCGCCCCGGCGCAACCGATGCGGAGGTCGAGGCGGCAGCAAAAGCGGCCGCTGCGCATGACTTCCTGACCGCGCTGCCGCAGGGCTATGACACCTATGTCGGGGAACGCGGTGTGATGCTGTCAGGTGGCCAGAAACAGCGCATTGCCATTGCCCGCGCCATCCTGCGCGATGCCCCGGTGCTTTTGCTGGACGAGGCGACCTCGGCCCTGGATGCGGAAAGCGAACATCTGGTGCAGCAAGCCGTTGAAACACTGGCCGAAGGGCGGACGACGCTGATCATCGCGCACCGACTGGCAACGGTGAAAAAGGCGGATCGGATCGTTGTGATGCAGGACGGAAAGATCGTTGCCAATGGCACGCATGATGCCCTGGTCGCCGAAGGCGGGCTTTATGCACGTTTGGCCCGGCTGCAGTTTACTGATGGTCATGCGGCCTGAGGGCTTGCCTGTTCGGTCAATTATCCGCATCCTGTAGCGCGAAGCGGCGGGACAGCTGCAAAACCAACGGAGGAATTCTCGTGGCCGAAGCGAAACCCGGTGCCATTGCCAATGTGGCCGACAAACTTGCAATCGAAAACGAGATGCCATTCGAAAAGCGCTGGCCGGTCCAGACGCTTTATGAACAGCTCAGCAAAACCGAGGCAGAGTTTGGCAGCCGCCCGGCGGTCAGTTTTCAGATCAAGTCTGGCCCGAATGACAAGAAAGAAACCCTAAGCTGGACCGAGTTAAAGCGTCAGGTCACCCAGGCGGCGAACCTGTTTCGCAAGCTTGGCGTTAGCGAGACAGATGCGGTTTCCTATGTACTGCCGAATTGCAACGAGGCACCGATCACCCTTCTGGCCGGGGCAACAGCAGGGATTGTTAACCCGATCAACCCGCTTCTCGACCCGGAACATATCGGCGCGATCCTGCATGAAACCGGTGCCAAGGTTGTGGTGACGCTGGCCCCGTTTCCCAAGACTGACGTCAATGGAAAAGTGATGGAGGCGCTGAAGCACGCACCCAATATCACCCATGTGCTGCAGGTTGACCTAAAGCGGTATCTGACACCGCCCACCAGTTGGCTGGTGCCGCTGCTGCGCCCCAAACCGGTAGAGGGTGTCAAGGCCAAGGTACTGGATTTCAACACAGCGATTGCGGCTGAAAATGGTGACAAGCTGGCGTTTGACGGCTGGGATCAGGACCGGATCGGCGCCTATTTCCACACCGGTGGCACCACCGGCATGCCGAAAGTAGCACAACATATGCACCGAGGGATGATCTACAATGGCTGGTGCGGCCATTCCTATATGTTCACCGAAAAAGACGTTCTTATCTGTCCTTTGCCGATGTTCCATGTTTTTGCGGCCTACCCAGTGTTCATGTCCTGTCTGAACGCTGGCGCGCATATGGTGCTGCCGACCCCGGCGGGGTATCGCGGCGATGGCGTATTTGACAATTTCTGGAAGCTGATTGAACGCTACAAGGGCACATTCATGATCACCGTGCCGACCGCTGCGGCAGCACTGATGCAGCGTCCTGTCGATGCGGATATCTCGTCGCTTGTGCAGGGCGTTTCAGGCTCTGCGCCCATGCCAGTTGAGCTGTTCCGCAAGTTTGAGGACGCGACCGGCATTCAGGTCCTTGAAGGCTACGGAATGACGGAAGCGACCTGTCTGGTCTCGATCAATCCGCCGGGCGGGGAGCGCAAGGTCGGCTCGGTCGGTATTCCGTTCCCATATTGCGATGTCCGCATTTTGCATATGGATGCAGAGGGCAACGTGACCAAGGATTGCGATACGGATGAAATCGGCGAGATTTGCGTGTCCAACCCCGGTGTCCTGGCCGGGCGGACCTATATCGAGGCGAACCGGAATAAAGACCTGTTTGCCGATGAGAAATATCTGCGCACCGGCGATCTTGGCCGGATCGACAGCGACGGATACCTTTGGATCACCGGTCGGGCCAAGGATCTGATCATTCGCGGCGGCCATAACATTGACCCTGCAGAAATCGAAGAGGCCCTGATGGGTCATGAGGCGGTGGCCTTTGTCGGTGCTATCGGTCAGCCGGATGCCCATTCCGGCGAACTGCCTTGCGCCTATGTCGAATTGCGCGACGGGGCGGAGGTCGAGGTCGAGGCGTTGCTGGACTATGCCAAGGAGCATATCGGCGAACGTGCGGCACAGCCGAAATATCTGGAAGTCCTTGATGAACTGCCCAAGACAGCTGTTGGCAAGATTTTCAAACCTGATCTGCGCAAGATGGCGATCAAGCGGGTGTTTGACGCGGCCCTGAAAGAGGCTGATCTGGATGTCAGCGTTGCTGAGGTGGTTGAGGACAAGCGCCGTGGGTTGACCGCGCAACTTGTCAAGGGCAATGCGTCGGTCAGTGACGAGGCTGTCACCGATGTACTGGGCAGCTTCTACCGACCTTGGCAGTGGCAGGAGTAGTTTGGGCTTAGACATGCTCTGGCGGGAACAATATCCCCGCCTCAGCCCCGCGCGCTGGTCCGCCTCAGCTTTGAGACGTCCGGCTGTGCTGGATGCGGCGGTGGCGCCGGATGGATGGTGACACCAGGGCTTTGATCCGCCTCAACCGGTGGAATGGCAAGCCCGGCAAAGCAGTCCGAAATCTGTGAGGGCAGGGCCAGTAACGGCGCGCTGGCACCGGTTTCGACCTGGGCTTGCTCCAGACCCGAGACCGTCAGCAAGCCTAGTCGCGGCCCATCAGCCGGACCCAGCAGGTCCGGTGTAACCGCATAGGCGGTGTCCGAGCCGCAGGCTGTATCAAACGTCCAGCCGAGCAAAGGGGCAGGGTTGGTCTGGCAATCCTCGATGGTCAGGATCGGACATTGCGTCAGCAGCCGCATATCGCGGCCTTCTGCCCAAACCTCCAGCATCACAAGTTTGTCCTTTGGCAAGAGGAAGGGCGGTTGGCCCTGAATGGCCAGCCAATCGGGTGCCGCGCCTTGCGGCAGATCTACCCTTACCGGGGTGCCTTCCCAAGTCAGGTAGCGCTGACCAATCCGCCATCGCAGCCGCAGCGACAGGGCCATCCCGGTACGCGGCACCTGCCGATTGAACCGGTGCTCAACGCGCAGCCAGATGGTGTGATCCAGATCCGGCCCGGCGACAGGCGTATGGGCGGAAAAAACCAAGAGGTCATCCAAGCATGGCGGGCGAGGGGGGCGACAGCTTGCGGGGCCGGTGGCTCGGGCATCGCCACCACAGCCCCGGGTCCGTAAACCGCGAGGGTGGCCCGCAAAGGGCGCTGGTGTGTGGCGGGTCCGGCGGCGATCAATGTACCATTGGCTGTCAGCACATGTTTGGTGTCCGGGCGGCATTCGGCCCAGCCGGGTTCAGCAATTTCGCAAACCCCTCACGCGCCTCTACCGCCGGTTGCATCCGGCCCGGTGCGTCGCGGGTCTGCAAGGCCTCATCCACCTCAAGATGCTGGGTGATTTGCCATTTCTCCATAAAGGCCTGCCAACCCTCAGCCCGGTCGCGCAGCCTTGCATAGGCCGGGGACGAGATATGGTGATGATCGGCGACCATGCCGGGATAATAGACCACCTTGAAATCACTGTGATGTTTGAGGGTCAGATAGAAATCCTCGTGCTCACCATTGCAGCGAAACTGCGGGTCCCAGCGAACCATGTCCGAGAACATCGCCCGCCGCATGACGGCAAAATTCAGAACCGCGTCACATTGCAGATAGCGATAGGGGCCGCATTGCCCTGCGATCGGTGCAAGGTTCTGGATCGGCAGCGCGGTCAATGTGCCGTGTTCGCGATCCAGGTTCAGGAACATCTCCCAGTGCCGGGGATGGCGCGTATCGCCGCTATGGATATCCCAAAGACGCCCACCAACGACGCCGATCTGTGGATTGTGATGCATAATATGCAGCGCCGGGGCGAAATCCGTGGCCTCGGTCAGGACAAAATCATCGTCGCAAAGAACAAAGAACGGCGTTTCCACTGCCCTGACCAGCGCATTGCGCGCAACGGTCACGCCGCTGTCATGGGGCAGGGACAGATGCCGCACGCCAAGATCCGTGCAGAACGCAGCCAAGGGGGTGGGCGTGTCTGTCTGCTCGGCCACCAGGATCTGCAGATCGGGAAAATACCGGCGTGCCGACAGGATCAGGCGCTCTGCCGCATAGGCACGGTCGATGGTGGCAAAGACAAGGCTCAGATCACTCATCTTCCGCCCACCAGTCCCTGGCTTGCCAATGTGTAGCCCAATGACCAAAGGTCTGGCAGAACCTCGGCAAAGCTGCCTGTATGGGTGTCGCTAAAGGTATTTGCCCAGGCCTTGGGCGCGCAGGGCAGGGTCAGATGGCGGGGCTGCGGCACCGGCAGGTCGTTGACGGCAAGGGCTGCACCCTCGGACAGATACTCATCGACCAGATAGCTGGTGACACCTTGCCAGAACATCCGCTTGCGCAGCCAGGCTTTGCTGATGCGCTCTGCCGCGATGTGGTGGCGCACCCGCAGGGTTGGGTCGAAGTAAAAGCGCTGGCCGTCCTGCTCCATCCTTTGGTTGACCGCGTTTTCGCCGGACAGAAGCGAGGTACCAATCCGCCCAAGCTGGGTGGGAAAGCCGCCATACTGCACCAGCCTGTCGCGGCGATAGGCGCAGTTTGCCTCGCAGATCCATTCCCCGGGCTTTAGATAGCGCGGCGACAGCGACCAGCCCAGCCGGGCGGATAGCAGCCGCAGCATGTCGATGGTCAGCCATTCGGGCGGGTCCTGCGGCCAAACCGGCTCTATCTCACCGCCAAGCCCGGCGACGGTTTCAGGCATCTGATCAAACAGATCGCAGATCCGGCACAGCCAGTCCGGTTCCGGCGTCGCGTCATCATCGGTAAAGGCGACCAGCGGTGCGTTTGTCGCCGCCAGCCCGGCGTTGCGGGCATGGACCAGACCAAGCGTCGGTTCTGTAACGATGCGCAAGCGCGGGTTTGCGGCCTGTGCCTGCTTAAGGATCGCGGGTGTGTCGTCACCTGAAGCATTGTCGACAACAATGATCTTGGCCCCGCCAACGGGTTCTGCCAGATCGGCCAATGCCTGCAGGCAGGCGGCCAATTGCCGTGCGCGATTATGCGTGCAGACAATGGCCGCGATGCGCGGTGCGATCTCAGTCATGATGGGCCAGAATATAATCCAGGGTCACACGCGCCCCGGCGGCCAGTGGCAGAAAGATATGCAGCGCAGTGGTCGCATCTGCCGCGATGCTGATCTTTGTAATGTCCAGCGTTCTGGAGGCCACACTGCGATCCGGGCCAAGCTCTACCTGCCCAAGCGCATGGGCGTTGTGAGGGCGGCCCGGCGGATGGTTGCGCAGTTCCAGCATCAGGGGCCGCACGGCATCCGCCTGTCCGGCCAGTTCCCAAAACAGATGGCGGGCGTGCATCAGGGCTGCCGTATCTATCGGGATCACCAGGGCCAGCCAACCCGATGATCCGGGGTCGGTCAGGTCAATCTGCAGCTGGCGCTGAAACTCCGGCGGGCTGAGGGCCGGGTTCCGTTTCAGGGGCCAGTGGATGGAAGCGTTCAGACCGGACCCGGCCTCGAATGTCAGATCGCTGCGCTGGCCAACCCGGGTCCGATCCTGCGTCAGTGGTTGCGCCTGATCGCCGCCGGGACGGGCGCGAAAGATTGAGGGTATCTCCTCCTGCAGCAGGTCATGGGTGCTCGGTCGATTGCGCGGCAGGGGGGAAAGCTTGCGGACAAGCGAGGTGGCAATCATAACAGATGTCCTAAACTGGTTCAGCAGACCGAGTTTAGACAATTTTGCCGCGCTGACAACTTTTGGGTGATCGAATTTCTGTCAGATCGTGGTTTGATTGTGAAATTGGATGCCGGTTAGATCGGCAATCCCCTCAAGCCGGGGCGCGTGACGCTCAACCAGCCTGTCGCGCAAGACCGCCGGACAGGCACGCTGTGGCCCGATATGAGCCGGTGGCGGCGGGGGCGGTAGCAGAACCGGATCGGCCCCGATATGGCGCACCACTGCGGCGATTACTTGGGCAGGTTCCTTGGCCAGTTGCGCTTGGCTGAAGAACTGCAGTTGTTCGGTGGGCAGGGCCTGCGACCATGTTCGCAACTGCGGCAGGTAATTCCCCATCTGCTGCACCTGCGGCAGGTCTGCAATGCGCAGCAAGGCCTCGTCAGCCGCCAGCACACCTTGCCGCTTTGCAATCATGCGGATCGCTGACCAGTCCCGCTCCACCGGATGACGCAGCAGGGCAAAGACGCGGATATCCGGGCAATACTGGCGCAATTGGGCGATGCGGTCGCGCCCGGCGGTGGCGTAAAGCGGGGTGATCTCGCCACTGATGCCAGCGCTTTTGGGGAAGAGGCTAAGATAGGCTGGCCAGCCGATGGCCTCGTTTCGGCCTTTCAGAAAATGCACTTCCTTCGGTAGGGTGTTGACCGTCACGCCATCGATAACAGGCGCGGCGCGGCCAAGTCGCTGCGCTGTGGCAGGAAAGGTGATGCCGGGATGCGCGGCCAGCGCCTGGTATAGGAAGGTCGAGCCGCTTTTCTGCAGGCCGATGCCGATAAAATCCGGCCCCATATGTCAGGTGCCGCAGAACGTGGCAAACACACGCTCTTCTGGTTTTGGGGCGGCGGCAAATCTGGATGTTGCCATGTCTGGGTCGAATGGAGTCTGGCAGGCCTTTAGCATTTCGTGGAACAGGGAGAAGTCTTCGTTTAGGGCGGCGGAGATGACAGCCTCGATCCAGTGATTGCGGGGGATTAGCACTGGGTTTGCTGTGGCCATCCTGGAGGCGGCATCGACTGCCAGCTTGGAGCGCCAGTCTTTTTGCCATGCGGCGAAGCCGGGCAGATCGCAAAGTGGCCCCGCATCGCCATCGACTGCATTGCTCAGATGGTGGAAGCTGAGGGTGAAATCCGCCTCGGCTTTTGTCAGCATGTCCAGGAAACGGACCATGACGTCACCGTCGGCGGGCGTCGGGTTGGATATGCCGAATTTGGCGCCGAGCCGGTTCTGCCAGGCGGTTTTGTATATGGTGGGAAAGCCCTCGATAACCGGTGTCGCAAGATCAATGGCGGTTTGTGGGTCCGGATCGATCATGGCGAGCAACGCCTCGGCCAGACGCGCCAGGTTCCATTGACCGATAACAGGTTGATTCTGATAAGCATACCGGCCCTGACGGTCGATGGATGAAAACACCTTGGCCGGGTTGTATTCATCCAGAAAAGCACAAGGGCCATAGTCGATGGTTTCGCCAGAGATGGTGCAATTATCCGTATTCATCACCCCGTGAACAAAACCGATCTGCATCCAATGCGCGATCAATCGCGCCTGTGCGGCTGTTACGGCCGATAGCAACGCCAGTGCGGGCCGCGCGGCCTCTGCCGCCTTGGGATAATGCCGGTCAATGGCATAGTCGGTCAGGGCTCGCAGCGCATCCAGATCCTGCCTTGCGGCAAAATACTGAAATGTACCGATCCTTAGATGGCTGCTGGCCACGCGGGTCAGGATGGCCCCGGGCAGTTTGGTGTCTCGCCATACGGGCTGACCGGTGGTAATCGCGGCAAGGGCGCGGGTGGTGGGAACGCCAAGGGCGTGCATCGCCTCTGACATCAGATATTCCCGCAGGACCGGGCCAAGCGCGGCCAGCCCGTCGCCCTGACGGGAAAAGGGCGTTGGCCCGGTGCCCTTCATCTGGATATCAAAGCGCTGTCCGTCTGGGTCGAGGATTTCGCCGATCAGCAGCGCGCGCCCATCCCCCAGTTGTGGATTAAACTGGCCGAACTGATGCCCGGCATACGCCATGGCCAGCGGTTCGGCGCTGTCAGGAAGGGCGGCCCCGGAAAAAAAACGGGCTTGGTCCTTTTTGTTGTTAGGCACTGGCAGGCAAAGGCTGTCGGCTAATGGGTGATTTAAGACGATCAGGTTTGGCTGTGGTGCATCGGCTGCCGATTGGCGGCTATAAAACCGGTCAGGCAAGCGGGAATAGCTGTTATCGAATGTCTTGCGCATAGGTCCGGGAGCATCAGGTAGGGTGGGTTTAAACCCACCCTACGCGACTGGCGGGGTGTTGTCGCGGCTTTCTGCTTTGCCGCAATCGTACCCCGACTTAATCATAGATTAACCGCATTGATCGAGTGTTGTGCGTGGGTCTTGCTTAACAAGGAGTCCAGGCGCCCAACATCGTCCGGATGCGTAACCAATGATTTTGTCCAATCCGTCTGCTGACGCACCTGCGTCTCGCGCTCATTCGCCTGCCACGCCGATCCGCGCCCGCGCTGTGCGCATTGCAGGCCCTGATTTTCTCCGCCGCAGTCAGGACGAAATCCTTCCACCCTTGCGCGTCATCCAGAACCTGCCGAACTGGATCGAGGATCAGGTGGCCAGCGGGCAGACCGACCCGGACGCAATCGCCCCAAATTTGCGCGCGATCATCCGTCAGGCCTGCCGGGTGGAGCGGTTTCTTGCCGATATGACGGCCTTTGAAGCACTGCGCTATCACCCGTGTGTTCCGCATCGCTTCTGCCCGCGGGACCAACTGGAGGCGCTTGTCCCCCGCCTGTTCCCCGATGGTCCTTGCGTGATTGAATTGCATGGGCAGACAGGGCTGCTTTCTTGCGACGCTGACTTGTTTGACCTGATGCTGACGGAACTGATCACCAATGCGGTGATCCACAACGACAATCCGACGGGCTACGTCGCTGTTTTTCTGGACCAAAGTGAAGGCATCCTTCGCATATCGGTGACCGATAATGGCCCCGGTATCGCTGTTGAGGATCGCACCCGTATCTTCGAACCTTTCGAGAAGCTTTCCAGCGATGAACCGATTGACACCTCGGGTCTCGGGCTGGCCAAGGTTGTTCGGGCCGCCGGGTTGGCCCATGCTGACCTGGAAATTGGCACAGCGGGTCCTGCGGGTGGCACCTGTGTGACGATAACATTCCACCAGACGCCAGAGGCATGACGTCACGGCAGTCTAGCCTTGGCAAAAACTACACCTTGGCCCGCCGGTTAAGGTGGTAGTATAAAACTTTGATGCGAACTCTGACGACAACCGAACACCTCGCCGCGTTTTGTGCCGACGCACGGCAACACGCCTATGTCACCGTAGATACCGAATTCCTGCGCGAAAGGACGTATTTCGCTCAGCTATGCCTGGTTCAACTGGCCGTCCCGGGGGAGGGAGAGGACAGTGCCGTTCTGGTTGATGTTCTGTCAGATGACCTGAAGCTTGATCCGCTATACGCGCTTTTTGATGATCCCTCCGTCGTCAAGGTGTTTCACGCCGCGCGGCAGGATCTTGAGATTTTCTATGTGGATCATGGCGCTCTGCCAACGCCCTTGTTCGATACACAGATTGCCGCAATGGTCTGCGGCTATGGTGAGCAGGTGGGGTATGAAACTTTGGTTCGGTCGATCTGCAAGGCGTCACTCGACAAATCCTCTCGCTTTACCGATTGGAGCCGTCGTCCGCTTAGCGATCGGCAAAAGAAATATGCGCTCGGCGATGTGACCCATTTGCGGGGTATCTATGAACATCTTTCACAAAAGCTGGAGGAAACCGGTCGCGCCTCCTGGGTGGCAGAGGAATTGGCGGTTCTGACCAGCCCCGAGACCTATATCGTTGAGCCGCGCGAGGCTTGGCAGCGGGTCAGAATGCGCTCTTCCTCGCCACGTTTTGCGGGTATTGTGCGGGAACTGGCCGAATTACGAGAGGTAACGGCGCGTGAGCGAAATGTGCCGCGCGGACGTATTTTCAAGGATGACGTGATCCTGGAACTGGCGGGTGCCCAACCGCAAAGCATCGAAGACCTCAGCCGCGCCCGCCTGCTGCAGCGCGAGGCGCGCAAGGACCCCCTTGCGACGCAGATCGTTGAGGCGGTCAAGCGGGCGTTGTCTATGGACAAAGACGATCTGCCGAAGCCGCCGCCGCCTCACAAACGCAATGCCCCGGCTGAAGGTCTGCCCGAATTGCTGCGCGTGCTTCTAAAGGCTCGTTCCGGCGATTTTGGCGTTGCTCAGAAATTGATTGCGACCTCTGCCGACCTTGATGCACTGGCGTCTGGTGATATGGAGAATCTGCTTTTGCTGCGCGGCTGGCGCAACGAGGTATTTGGTGCCGATGCTTTGCGGCTTTGCCATGGAGAGATCGGCTTGACGGTGGGGAAGAATGGTGTGGAAACCGTCGATCTGTAAGGGCGATCTCTGCACCATAGAGGCCGCCATCTGACAGCTGGCGCAGCACTGCGCGCTTAAAGGTCGCATCGTTTAAGGTATCTCACCGGCGACCTTATGTGAACCCAAATAGACAAACCTCAAAACCGACGGGGCCCTCAAGCCGCCGATATAAATTTCCTTTCTGGTCTTTCCCCGATGCACCCGGAGCATATATGATCCCGGTGAGCGCCCGGAGGGGGCATCAGACAGCAAAATGAAAGAGGCACTCAAAATGGCTTTTGAACTTCCCGATCTTCCATACGCCCATGACGCACTGGCCGATGCTGGTATGTCGAAAGAAACCCTGGAATATCACCACGATATTCACCACAAGGCCTATGTCGACAATGGCAACAAGCTGATCGCCGGGACGGAGTGGGAAAACCGCTCTTTGGAGGAGATCGTCAAGGGAACCTATCAGGACGGTGCGGTGGCGCAGTCCGGTATTTTCAACAATGCCTCGCAGCATTGGAACCATACGCAGTTCTGGGCGATGATGGGCAAGACCGGAATGCCGGGCGAAGTCGAAGCAGCCCTGACCGAGGCTTTCGGGTCGGTTGACGCGTTCAAGCAGGAGTTTTCCGCCGCTGGCGCAGGGCAGTTCGGATCAGGCTGGTGTTGGCTGGTCAAGGACAAAGACGGCAGTCTGAAAGTGACCAAGACCGAAAATGGCGTGAACCCACTTTGCTTTGGTCAGACCACGCTCTTGGGCTGCGATGTGTGGGAGCATTCCTATTACATTGATTTCCGCAACAAGCGCCCGGCCTATCTGACCAACTTCCTGGACAATCTGGTAAACTGGGAAAACGTTGCGTCGCGCATGTAATCGCGCCGATATGCCTATGACCCTCCGCGAGAGATCGCGGAGGGTTTTTGTATATGTTTGGCCTATCAACGCGTCTTGGTCAGTATGATCAGTGGATATTGCCAAAGGCGCACGGCCAGCCCAGGGAAGCGAAGCTCTACCCAACTGGCAAAAGCATAAAAGATGCGGGCCATGCCATCACCATGGATCAACTGTCGTTCTTCGAATGAGCCGATGATGTCCCAGGGGGACATCTGAATTTCGGAGCGGTCGCGAAACTGCTGCCACCATTTCAGCGGATGGGCGACAAAGTAAAGCGCCGGTCGGTCCTGACCGCTGCGGCTGCGATGTTGCTGCCGCCGACCCATCGCCCTTGCCAGCGCAGAGTTTACGCGTTTTGCCACGCTGCACAGATAGCGCAGGGGAGAGCGGGGGTTGGAATAGATCACCACGACCTTACCGCCGGGGCGGACCACACGCAGCATCTCCTGCATGGCTTTGGCCTGCTGTTTGGCGTCAATGTGATAAAGAACATGGGCGCAAAACACGGTGTCAAAGCTGTTTTCCGGGATGTCACCAGACAGAATAGAGCCAAGTTGCGTCGACGCCCCCGGCAGCCGCCGGGCGGCAATATCCAGCGCTTTTTGCGAGATATCCGGACAGGTCGTGCTGTCGAACCGTTTGGCGATGTCGATATGGCTGTCAGGCATGTCGCCACATCCAACGATCAACAGGTCCCCGGATAGGGGCTGCATCGCCGTTTGCGTGCGGGCCTCAACAGCCGCGTGATAGGGATAGTAGCCGGGGCGGAACTTGCGAAATGATACATCCTCGCCCTTAGCGCCATCTGCGCCGGTCCAGCCGAAATCATCATAGAAAGATCGAACATGTGTTTCGACATCGGGCGAGGTGGAAAGAGACAGGGTAGAGGGGGGCATGAGGCTGTTCCGCTTTTGTGATTGACGGACAGAGGCTGGTGAAACTTGGTTAAAACGCCGTAAACACTGTTGTTTAAGGCTTCTTGGTTCCAAACTGAGAAACCGTGCCTTTCATAGCAGTGGATTTCCCATCCATTTAAACATTCAGTTGTAGGTAGGCCTGCGAAACGGACGGGATACTTTAGGCCCGGACTACCCAATAGCAATCAGATGGTTATCCCAGGCGCATTCATGCTTGGCCGAAACGCGGCCATCCACTCCAAGCCGCAGAACCTGTCCGGTGCCGGTCGTGGCAATCATGTCTGTCGCGGCAAAACTGACGCCGCAGATATCCTGAGCTTCAATCTGATCCAGAAGGTTTCCCTCGGCGGTGTCAAAAACCTGCATCACCCCGCCACGCGGAGAGGTCACAGCGGCCATACGGCCATCGGGCGAGATCGCTACGCTGCCGCCATAGCCCTGCATCCGGCGATGCTGCTCTACCGGTGCCTGCATCAGGCGGGGCGCGCCGCCGACCTGAACCACCCCCAGCAGAGGTGGTGACAGACCCTCGTCCTGCCATTGAAGGGTAAAGGCCAGATCACCAGCGTCCGAGACCGCCAGATGCCGGATGGAGTTCTTGTGCATATCAGATGGCAACTCGACCTTGTCCTGCAAGTGTCCTGACAGGCTCAGAAAGGCCAGATTGGGGGCCATGGTCGGGATGTTCAGTTTGGTCCGGCCAGCCTCGGGGTGGGTTTCGATGCCGCCATTGGCCACTGCCAGCGTCTGGCCATCGGGCATCAGCAGGATATCATGCGGGCCGATCCCGCCCGAAGCAAACTCGTCAATTCGGGCATAGCCTGCCGCCCGGTCCCAGACGCCTATCACGCCTCGTGCGGCCTCGTAATCATTTTCCGAGGTAAAGAGCAGCGTGCCGTCGGCAGAAAACGTGCCATGCCCATAGAAATGCCGTCCATCGGGGGCGGTCAGGCGCGCCACCTCGCGGCCATTGGCGCAATCAATCACTAGCGCAAATCTGCCCGGGCGGCGGGCAAAGGCGACGGCTTCGGGCCGGGTTGGATGAGCGCTGGCGGCATGGCCACGGCCGGGCAGGGGCAGGCGAAACACCTCGGCCCCGGTATCGGATAGGCCAAACAGCCAATAGGTTTCATCGGAAAGCTGTGCGGCGGCCAGAAAGGTCGGATTGCCTGCCTCGGCCCAGCTTGCGGCTGGGGCCAGTCCGGTGGCGGCCAGGCCGGCCAGAAACCCCCGGCGGGATGGCATCAGTCGCCATCCATCGCATTGAACCCTGCGGCGACGCCAAGTTTTGGGCCAAGCCGTCCCCGCACGATATCCCGGATATTGTTGACGGATTGCTGGATAATCTCGACCTTCAGGCGCGCGGCTGGCTCTGCCACGCTGGCAAAGACAGGATCGTCGAGGGCGTCAATCTGGTCATATGCCTGCTGAAACGCCGTGCTGACCCCCTCCATCAACTCGGTGTCCTTGTTTGACATCGTCAGGGCAAGGTCATGCAACGATGCCAGACTAATATCTAGATGCCGCACAGAACGACCAGAGCGCCGCGCTTCGGCCCGGCCCGGGCGCGGGCGGTCAAATGTGCCAAGGGGACGCCCCAGACGGGTCTCAGAGTCAAATTGCAGACCTGTTGATAACGCATTGAAAAGCGACCGAAGCATGTCTTCATTATTGTACAAGCCACGATCTTCGGATCGGGTTGACACCATCTGACCATAAATACTCCGCCAATCGTCGCGGATATCTTGCGCGTTATGTGCGATATCGGCGCTGATTGTTTTGATCAGCAGGCAGGTATAATCCTTGTCCTTTTCGGCGAATGACGGATCATAAAGCAGAAACTCCAGCGCGTAAAAACCGCGCGCGGCAATTGAGACATCTCGATAGGTTTCGGCGGTCTCGGCAATCGGATCCCGGTCAGCCATCAGTTTGGAAAGTGCGCGCGGTGTTTTGCCGCGTGGATCCGGCCAGAAGGCAAGGGCATAGGCGCGATTGTCCTTTTCCGCCGGGCCAAATCGCAGATGGCTGACTGCGATCCAGCCATCAAATGCACTGCCATAGAGGTATAGGAGGCTTGGCGACGTGTTTGGATCGCAATCATCCCGGGCCGCGTCAGCCAGAGATTTCGCGTTGTTTGCGAATGTGTCCATGCGGGGCAGAACATGGTCCTGAACCACCCGGCGAACCAATGGGTCAGCCGTTTCAGCCTGAGCCATAGAGGGCGCAAGCAATAATAGAGCGAGACGAACGAACTGCTTCATAAGCTCTCCAGAAACTCGATCAGGGCCTTGCGGTCCTCGCTACTCATATCAATCACGGTTTGTTTATGGCTTTCGGCCTCTCCGCCATGCCACAGGACTGCCTCCAGCAACGAACGCGCGCGGCCATCATGCAGGAAATAGCTGTGGCCGGAAACCTGCTTGGTCAGCCCGACGCCCCATAGCGGCGGTGTGCGCCATTCGGTGCCCGTGGCCCGCGCTTCGGGGCGGTTATCGGCCAAACCTTCGCCCATATCGTGCAGCAGCAGGTCGGTATAGGGCCAGATCAGTTGAAAGCTGTGCTCTGGCCGGTCTTCCATCCGGTGGGTGACATAGGCCGGTGTGTGACAGCCGGTACAGCCGGTGCTGTGGAACAGTTCTTTGCCGCGCAGAACGACCGGGTCATCGGCATTGCGCCGTGCGGGTACAGCAAGGTTACGGCTGTAAAAGGTTACCAGATCAAGGCCTTCGTCATCCACCTCGAACCCGCGCGCATCGCCATCCCCATGCGGGGCATTGCGGCAGTTTTTCTGCCGGGGGGTGCATTCACCGGCTGGATCGGGGAACAGGGGGTTGGAGATGCCAATATCCCCGGCAAACGCCCCGGCGGATTGATGGCGGACGGTTGGCGACCCGGCCTTCAGCCCGAACCGGCCCAGCATGGGCATCTCATACTCTACCGACCAGACGATATTGGGACGCCCGGAAATGCCATCGCCATCTGTATCATCGGGGTCCGCATGGGCCAGAATGTCCGCTGCCGGGATCGCCTCCAGCAGGCCCAGGCCGATCATTTGCGGGGCGATACGGGGGCTGAGCATTGCGTCAGGATGCAGGGCGCCATAGCCCAGATTGGAGGCGGTGTAGATGGGGCGGCGCAGCCAGGCGGTTTCGCCATCTGACAGCTTTACCTCAACCTCCTCATACTGCACATCCAGCCGATATTCGGCCGGATGACCAGGCACGCCGAAATCCTGCATCTGAGTGCCATAGGTCGGCTCTGCACGGGTCGCGATGTAATCCTCGATCTCGGCCACCGCATCTTCAGGCAGACCGGGGACAGAGACCCGCAGGAACATGGAGACACGGCTATCGTCGGGCCCCTCTGGCGGATGACCGCGCCCGTCTTTCAGATGGCAGCGTTGACAGGACCGCGCGTTATAGAGCGGCCCCAACCCATCCGAGGCCAGGGTCGAGGAGGGCGAGGAGACCCAGATCTTGCGAAACAGACCGTTACCGACCTTGAAATTCAACTCCCCCTCGAAATCCAGATTGGCTGAGGATTGCGAAAACGCATCTGCGTTGCGGCGCACCCGAACCGTGGCAGCGCCAGCAGAGTTCACCTCGTAAGGGGAGGGGGCCGAGAAATCCGTCGCCGGGGCGGTGACCTTGGCAATCCGCGCCGTTTCCTCTGCTGTTCTAGGGATAATCTTCAGATGCGGCTCATCCAGCGGGCCGGATAGGGCCGGGAAAACAAGGAACGCGGCCAGAAAGGCCGCGCTCCGGTAGGTATTCAGGGTCGTCAGGCGCATGGTCCCCTCGGGGTTTGCCTATTACTGGAACACGGCGTCAGGATTGTCGAGACTGTCGGACCCTTCAAACTCGATCCCTTCCAGACCCAGTGCCGCGACGACGCGCTCAATGCTCTTGGTCTGGTCGATCAATCCGTTCACGCCGCCCATGACAAGGGCTTCACCGGCAGCATTGCCGCGCTCCAGCATCTGGTCATAGGCGAAACCCGCTTCCGCTGTGCTTTTGATCCGGCCCAGCTTTTGCATGGTGACAGCCAGTTTGCCGCGCATTTCAGCATCCAGATCGGCATCGGTTGCCGCAACCAGATCCGACAGGGACGGGCCGGACACCAGCGTTCCATCTACCCGGACATATTCGCCCAGATATACGTTCTGTACGCCCAGACCATCATAGTAGTGGCTGTTATGGGTGTTGTCGGAGAAGCAGTCATGCTCTTCCTCGGGATCGTTCAGCATCAGGCCAAGACGCATCCGTTCCCCGGCCTGTTCGCCGTAGGACAGAGAGCCCATGCCGGTCAGCATGGCCGAAATCCCGGCATCCGGGTTTGCCGTCAGGGTTGTGCGTGCCTCGCCATCGGCGTCCCACTGATCAACGATCCACTCCAGATCACTGACCAGAAGTTCAGAGGCGGCCAGCAAATACGCCCCGCGCCGATCGCAATTGCCGTTGGTGCAGTCATCACCCTTGGCATAGTCCGTCCAGGACCGGGCACCTGCACCGGCGGCATGACGGTTTAGGTCCTGTCCCCAGAGCAGAAACTCAATGGCATGATAGCCGGTGGCAACATTCGCCTCGACACCGTCCGCTTCGTGCAGCGCATCAGCCAGCAGTTCGGGTGTGATCTCGGTCGCATCAACCTCGGTGCCTCCGACTGAGAACTTGGCATTGGCAACCACGTTCAGCGTGGCCAGTTCGTTTTCATCCGATGGACCGCCATAAGACGCATCAACATAGTCGATCAGACCTTCGTCCAGCGGCCAGGCATTTACCTTGCCCTCCCAATCATCGACGATGGCATTGCCAAAGCGATAGACTTCAGTTTGCTGGTAGGGGACACGAGAGGCGAGCCAAGCAGCGCGCGCCGCCTGCATGTTCTCAGCAGATGGAGAGTTTACCAATGCTTCAAGTGCCTTATGCAGGTTTGTTGCTGTGGACAGGCTGTCCTGATAGCCGGCCAGGGCGATATCAGCATAGGTATTCAAAACCGCGGCCTTGTCGGTTTCGGCCACGGAAAGGGCCGGTATGGACAGGCCCAGTGCAAGTGTCGTCAGGTGAAAAATTGGTCGATATGAAGCCATGGGAGTGTCCTTTTAACGCTTTGATAAAGCCGCAACCGGCAGCTCCCATTTTTCTGACTTAAACAGTCAGGCAAGTCAACCTGAGTCGTTTTGTCGGAAAATGGCACGTAAGACTGCTATGCTTACCGGCATGTAGCTAGGGGCTGTGTTCGGAGAGATTGGGGGAGCTAACAAAAGTGAGAGTGAGTGTGCTAAAGCGTTTCGAGTTTACCTTGAGACATCGCATAAAATCGAAACGCGTACACCCTATAGGCTTATCACTGCGTTTCGGGATAAACTTGTGTCTCAGATTTATCCCGAAACGCTTTAGTTCCGGGAGAACAAAAGAATATAAGTCACTATAAAATATATGTAATCGGTTTCAGGGTGAATAGCGGAGGTGACTGGATGGGCACTCAAAGCACAAGAGCCGTCGCAAAAGCAGGCATGCCGCGACGGCGCTGAACAGTCTTAATAAGGTATCGCTTTAGCCGCGCCAGGTCCGAACTGGGCCGCAATCCATATGAACAAAATTCGACCGACCGTATTTGCCAACACCACCTGCATTGCAGGCCAAGGCCGCCTTGGCCATGGTGTGGATGGAACGCGACTTCAGCTTCAGGTCAGCAGCCATTCCCTTCATGTGGTAGGAATTCTGTGCAACGCCCCGGTTCGTCCGGGATATCATCCGGTTGGTGGCGGGGCTGCGATAACCAGAAACGACGTTGTAAGCCTCGTCCGTATCCATCAGGCGCAACGTGGCTGCCATGATGTCGATATTTCGGGCGTCATAGCGGATCACTTCGTTCTGGCGCCAGTCGCGCATGAACCAGTTGATCTCGGCCAAAGCTTCTTTGATGTACTTGCCTTCAACCCAATAGATGGTGTCGACGGCTTCGCTGGTACGTGCGGAACGTAGATTCACACGACGGATATCACCACCACCGCGCAGAAAGCCTGCTGCGTTGGCATAGTAAGGGGCGGCTGTTACGGCGACGCTTGCGAAAACGCCTCCGAGGAATGCTCTCCGGGTCCCTTGCGGTAACGAAGGTTTGATCATTTTTGCCTGCTTCATTTTTTTGTGTCGCTGTTGCCCAGCTGGTTGCTTATAGAGTGCGAGTGGTCAGACTATGACAAAGGTCACTGAATCTGCCAAGCTTTTAAGGTTCAATCACAAATGATTTCAGCGGATTTCCGCCGAATCGTTGCGGAATGGTGACGCAAGATGGCCTGGCAGCCGGAAATAAGACCTGAGGCGCAAAGTACACGCTTGGGGACTTTCTGCTTGGGATGAGCTACCCCCGCTGTTGAAACCTTGGGCAGATCGCTATCTTTGTGCGCACTGTCTTTTATCGTCGGAGTAGTCGGAATCGTGACCAGGAGTGTGAATTTGATGCGTTTGGGGTTGTGCGGCGCCAGCGCCGTTTTTGTTTCTGCTTTCGTGTCGGTGGCGGCATTTGGACAAGACCAGCCACCCGCGACTGAGGTTGCGACGATAGAGGGTGAAGCCACTCCAGTGTTGGAGGTAGTGCTTACCCCGCGCGCTCAGGCGATGAAAGATGCCCTGGAAGAGGCCAAGGCCGAAGAAGAGTTGTTCGCCTTTTACGAAGCGAATGACTTCGAAACCATATGGACACAGCCAAAGCGCATGGCGTTGTTGGATGCGTTGGGGGCAGCGCATGATCATGGTCTGCCCGAAGATCACTATGACACCGAAACACTTCGTGCCATTTTGATTGATCCGGCCATAAGCGCACCCGATGCTGATTTGGCTGCAAGTCGCGCCTTTCTGATTTATGCGCGCGAGATCGGTACAGGATTGCTGGAGCCGCGCAGCGTTGATCGTGATATCGTTATCAAACGCCCGCCGCTTGATGTCGCCGCTGTCATGGGCGAGATGGCCAAGACCGCCAACCCAAGCTTTGTCTTGGCTGGTCTGGCCCCAAAGCACCCGGATTATTCGAAACTGCTGGGCGAGAAGCGGCGGCTTGAAACGCTGATCCTGACCGGTGGCTGGGGCGAGGATGTGCCAAGCGGCAAATCGCTGAAACCCGGTGCTGTGTCGCCGCGGATCACCTCGCTGCGCGCCCGTCTGGAGCGGATGGAAAGCCGCGCATATGGCGAATCCGACACTTACGACGAAGAACTGGTTGAAGCGGTAAAGACTTTTCAGCTGCGTCACGGTCTGAATGATGACGGTGTTGTTGGTCCGGCCACGCTTGCTGCCATCAACGCCGACCCTGAAGATCGGTTGAAACAGGTACTGGTCAATCTGGAACGCCAGCGCTGGCTTAACCTAGAGCGCGGTAAACGGCATATCTATGTCAATCAGGCTGATTTTTCGGTTTCAGTGATTGATGATGGCAAGGTGACCTTCTGGTCGCGGACGGTGATTGGTAAGAACAAACACCGCAGCCAGGAATTCAATGATGAGATGACGCATATGGTCGTAAACCCGACCTGGAATGTGCCACGCTCTATCGCGACTGAGGAAATGCTACCAAAACTGCGCCGCAACCCAGGTTCGTTGGGCGGGTCAATGCAGATCATGACGCGTAACGGGACTGTGGTGAACCCGAAATATGTGGATTTCAGCCAGTTCAACAAACGCAACTTCCCCTTCATTATCAAGCAGCGCCCGGGCAGCCGTAACGCGCTTGGCAAGGTGAAGTTCATGTTCCCGAACCAGTTCCACATCTATCTGCATGACACGCCGTCCAAAAGCCTGTTCAACCGCGATGTGCGCGCCTTCAGCCACGGCTGTATCCGCGTTCACAAACCGTTCGAGCTGGCCTATGCACTGCTGGCACCGCAATCCGAAGATCCCAAGGCACTTTTCCGCTCATATCTGAATAGCGGGCGTGAGCGGCAGCTTAATCTTAAGACGCCGGTGCCGATCTACCTGACATATCAGTCCGCTTGGGTTGATGAGGATGGCGTTCCGCAGTTCCGCGGCGATGTCTATGGACGCGATCAGCGTGTGTTCCGTGCGCTGGAAAAAGTCGGTGTGACGCTGCCCAAGGTTGATGGCTGACCTCTGAGCGCTTAGGTCTTGGTTTGCCGGGGCGGCGGGTCACCTGCCGCCCTGATTGTTTCAAGCCGGAGATTGCCGTTCATGCCATCCTTTACCATCCGTGAAATTGCCGACGCATTAGGGGCGGAGGCCGTGGGCGATCTGGATCTGCGCATCGACCGCCCGGCAGAGCCGCGAAGTGCAGGCGCACGCGATCTGGCGATGGCAATGGAGAAGACCTATCTCGAGGCGTTGGAACAGTCAGCTGCCGAAGCCGCAGTTCTTCCCCCCGACACAGACTGGCAGGCATTGGGTCTGAAGGCGGCGATTTTTGCCCCCAGGTCGCGCTATGTCATGGCCGGGGTTTCCCAAGTGTTTGATGACCCGGTGCGGATTGCGCCGGGTATCCATGCCTCTGCCGTCATTGAGGACGGGGCAGTGATCGGCGAAAACCCGGCGATCGGCCCGTTTGTTCATATCGCATCAGGCGCGCGGATCGGGCGGAATGCCCGCATCCTGTCGCATTGCTCGGTCGGGCAGGGGGCTGTGATCGGCGATGATGCGTTGCTGCATCCAAGTGTCCATATTCGTGAACATGTCCGCATCGGCGACCGCTTTATTGCTCAGCCCGGGGCTGTGATCGGCGGTGATGGCTTTTCCTTTGTCACCCCAAAACCCGGCGCGGTTGAAGAGGCCAGACAACAAGGTACGATTAGCGAGGCCAGCCAGACCAAAGGGTTCGTGCGCATCAACTCACTGGGGGCGGTTCAGATTGGCGATGACGTTGAGATTGGTGCAAACTCCACCATCGACAAGGGCACAGTGGCGGACACAACGGTCGGCAATGGCACCAAGATCGATAATCTGGTGCAGATCGGGCATAATGTGCAGATAGGCGAAACCTGCCTTGTATGCGGGGCTGTGGCGATTGGCGGTTCGACCGTCATTGGCGACCGCGTGGTGCTGGGCGGGCAGGCCGGGCTGGCCGATCATATCACCGTTGGCTCTGATTCCATCCTGACCGGACAGACGGGGGCGTCCTCGAACGTGCCACCCGGCCGCATCATGATGGGCACGCCGGCGGTGCGAATGGATCTGGCGGTGGAAGGCTATAAGGTGATGCGCCGCCTGCCACGTTTGCTGACCCAGCTAGAGGCGCTGCAAAAACGTCTTTCAAAGGCGGACCCGAAAGACTAGATCAAACAAGACCGAGTGACGGAGGCAACGATGAGCGGTGCAATACGCGAGCGGATCGTTGAGATTATCGCCGAGCAGGCGGTGCTGGACGAAAACGAAGTCCGTATGGACTCAACATTGGAGGAGCTGGGTCTGGACAGTCTGGCCATGGTGGAGATGGTGTTCGCCATCGAGGAAAGCTTTGATATTTCCGTGCCCTATAACGCCAATGATCCCGCCGAATCCGATTTCGACATCACCACGGTGCAATCCGTTGCAGATGGCGTTGCGCGCCTGATCGCAGAGCAAAAGCCGAGCGCCTGATGCGCCGGGTCGCGATCACGGGGCATGGGGCGTTTTGCGCCCTCGGACAGGATGCGCCATCGGTGATGGCGGCCATGGCCGAAGGCGTTTGCGGCATTGGTGAGCTTGATTTTCAGGATGTCGACCGCCTGTCGATCCGCATTGGCGGCCAGATCAGGGGCTATGATCCCAAGGCGCATTTCTCGAACCAGGAACTGGCCCTTTACGATCCCTTTACCCAGTTTGCGCTGCTGGCTGCGCGCGAAGCCATGCAACGCTCTGGCCTGAGCTTGTCAGAAGAACAGGCCGACAAGGCGGGTGTCGTGCTGGGCACGGCTGGTGGCGGCTTGCAGACGCAGGATGAAAACTATCGCTCTGTTTATGAGGCGGGCAAGAACCGGGTGCATCCCTTTGTGGTACCGCGCCTGATGAACAACGCCGCGGCCTCGCATATCTCTATGACGCACGGGTTGCGCGGCCCGTCCTTTACCGTGGCCACGGCCTGCGCTTCGTCCAATCACGCGATGGGGCAGGCGTTCAATCTGGTGCGCAGCGGCATGGCCCCCGTGATGCTGGCGGGCGGCTCGGAATCCATGCTGTGCTTTGGTGGCATCAAGGCATGGGAAGGGCTGCGTGTCATGTCCAAGGATGGCTGCCGCCCATTCTCGGCGGATCGCAACGGGATGGTGCAGGGGGAAGGCGCGGCGATCTTTGTCTTTGAGGAGATGGAGCACGCGAAGGCCCGAGGCGCCGAAATATTGGCCGAGGTTGTGGGCTTTGCCATGACCTCTGACGCGTCTGACATTGTTATGCCAAACCGGGACGGCGCGGTGCGTGCCATGCGCGGTGCGCTGAAGGATGCAGGGCTTCGGACCGAAGATGTGGGGTATATCAACGCCCATGGCACCGGCACCAAGGCGAATGACAAGACCGAATGTGCCGCCGTGCGCGAGGTGTTCGGGGATAATGCCGAGGCGCTGATGCTGTCCTCAACCAAATCCATGCATGGCCATCTGATCGGGGGCACGGGTGCAGTTGAACTGCTGGCCTGCATCATGGCGTTGCGGGACGGCGTTATCGCGCCGACCATCGGTCATACAGAGGTTGATGCAGACTGTGATCTGGATGTCGTGCCGAACCACGCGCGAGAGGCCCGGGTCGATACCGCGCTCAGCAACGCCTTTGCGTTTGGCGGGCTGAACGCGGTTCTGGCGCTGCGGCGCAGCGCCTGATTTGGTTTACTCGGAAGCAGGCGCAGGTTGCGCCGCTTCGGTCGCGGCCTTTAGCACGGCTTCCATCTCGTTATAGGCGGCGGTGAAACCGGACAGCGACACTGCCAGATCAACGGGCTGCTGCGGGTTCGAGGCCGAGAGGATGCGCATCTTGGCGACATTGCCGCGCTTGTAGTTGTCGACCTGAGCCGATTCCAGACCGAAGCGTGCGAAGCACCCGGAGCGATCACACCAGGTAAAGCCGTATTTGCGCGCCTGACTGCTGTCAATCTGCAGAACCAGCCCCGGCTCCAGCAATGTGCCCAGCGGGGTCACCACGGTGACACCGGCACGGGCCTTGCTGCCCTGAGGAAGGACAAGCAGGGTGAATTCAGCGACTGGGTTCTGGGCCGAATCCTGCAGCAGCTGATACATAAAGCAGTCCGTCTTATCGACGGTACAGCGCAACTCCCAATCGCCATGCTGGGTGGTTACAACCTCAGGCTCAGCAGGTGCCGGGGCTGCAGCGGAATCTGTTTCGGCAGAAGGCTGATCGGAGGGCGCTTCTGTTGCAGGGGCATCCGCTGGTGGGGTTTCTGTCGCCGGTGTTTCGGTTGCCGGTGTTTCGGTTGCTGGTGCCGGTGTCTCGGCCGTCGGTGTTTCGATCGGTGTTTCCGGTGCTGTCCCGCCATCTGTCTGCGCCTGTGCGAAACCCACAAGGCTGGTCGCCAGCGCTGTCATGGCCACTAATCGTGAAATTTTCATACTAAACCCCTCTCTCTCCTGCTCGAGGATGTGATGCGGCACTGGTGTCAGGCTGCGTCTGGACTGTCAACGTAGGATCGCCGCCAAGTGTTGCAAGCTACACCTTTGCACAGCCGCCAGGCGGGCGATGTCTTGCCGGAACCATGCCCCGGCAAGACACAAGGTCAGGCCGCGGTAGCCAGCTGGATGTCGCCATTGTGCAAGAAACAGGTCTTGTCGAACAGCGAAACATCCAGCGGATTGGGCAAATATAGATCCGTCAAATCTGGCATCGACCGGCCCGACACCTCAAAACGGCGGTCGATTTGTGAGATCAGGACGAAGATATCGCCACTTTTCTGCGCATGGGCTTTCAGCGCTATGACCTGATCCTCAACCGCCGGGCTGGTGCGTCTCTGGTCCAGAAGTTGCAGATAGTCGATTACCGCCAGGGCAGGTCCACTGGTTTCGCGCATTCTGCCAATCACATAATCGGCCGAGATATCGTTTGAGGTATCAATCCGCACCGCATCAGCCTGATCTGCATTGGTCTGAAGATCATTGAAGCGGCGGGCAACGTCCGCCTCGGTGTAGCAAAGGGTAAAGAACAGGGCGGTGCGGCCCGTTTCTTGCGCCTCAGCGGCCAGTTTCAGACCCAGCATCGTCTTGCCTTGCGTCGGGCGTGCGGCCAGCACCATCAGATCACCGGGTGTCAGTGTCTCAAGGATTTGACCGGCCTTTGATGTGTTGGCGGTATGCGCTGTCAGATGGCTCCAGGCCTGAAACCCTTCGGCGATGGCGATCTGGTCAAGGGCAGCATGCAAGGGGGTGGATGTGTTGCGCACCAGCTGTTTTGCCTTGCGCTTAAGCATATAGATTGGGGCGGATAACCGCATTTCGAAACCTCCTCTTTCGAGCGGGTAACGCAATCCCTCCTTATGCGAATGCTCGAACAGGATAGGTTCGATTTCAGAAACTCTACACTGAAGTGCTGCCCCGGCGGAGGGGGGAGGCCTGAGCCATGCCTTGGCGAAAGAATAGCGCGTGTGAGTTTCCGCCTCAATAGGCTTTCACGTCATCAAACTGTTATGAAAATGATGCATAAGAAATGAAGAAGGCACCGCAAGCGATGCCTTCCTGCTGCTTTGCAGCTTTCTCCCCGTCGGACCAGCCAACTGTGCGGTTACGCTAGGAATTCCTACTGACATCGTCAACTGGGTTTCCGAAAAACCTATACTTTTGAGACAGGATTGCGATTGAAAAGAGCCGCGCCCAAAGGCGCGGCCAGTTCAACAGGGAGGAAGTCTGCAAAAAAGGCCGTCGGCCCCTTGCAACTCTACCATGGCGTAAAACCCTTAATTTTGTATGTTGCGTTCGTCACATACTTGGGAATAGCGACTTATGACGCAATCGGATCAGATTTTTGTTGGCGGTGGCGGCGCCGAATACAGCACCCCGCAAAACTTGCTTTTGAAATATGCCAACCGTCACGGCTTGATTGCCGGCGCTACGGGGACGGGCAAGACTGTCACGCTGCAGATCCTCGCGGAAGGATTTTCGCAGGCCGGGGTGCCGGTGTTTCTGGCGGATGTAAAGGGGGACCTGTCCGGTCTGGCGGCGGCAGGTTCGCCCGCGCACAAGCTGCATGAGAAACTGATCGACCGAGCTGCCAAGATTGGCTTTGACGACTACGGGTATCGCGATTTCCCCACCGTTTTCTGGGATATGTTTGGCGAAAAGGGCCATCCGGTGCGCACCACGATTTCCGAAATGGGCCCACTGCTGCTGGCCCGGCTTTTGGAATTGACCGAGGCGCAAGAGGGCGTTTTGAACATTGCCTTCCGTCTGGCCGACGAACAGGGCCTGCCCTTGGTGGATCTGAAGGATCTGCAATCGCTGCTGGTCTGGCTGGGTCAGAACGCCAAGGAAATCTCGCTGCGCTATGGCAATATCGCCACCTCGTCGGTTGGGGCCATCCAGCGGCGGCTGATCGTTCTGGAGAATCAGGGGGCTGCGAAGTTCTTTGGTGAACCGGCGCTGAAACTGACCGATATGATCGCGACCACGCCGGGCGGGCTTGGCCGGATCAATGTGCTGGCGGCGGATAAGCTGATGGCCTCCCCCAGGCTATACGCGACCTTTCTGCTATGGCTGTTGTCCGAATTGTTTGAGGATCTGCCCGAGGTTGGGGACCCGGACAAACCGGTCTTCGTTTTCTTCTTTGACGAGGCGCATCTTCTGTTCGATGACGCACCCAAGGCGTTGGTCGAAAAGGTAGAGCAGGTGGCAAGGCTGATCCGGTCCAAAGGGGTCGGCGTGTATTTCATCACGCAGAACCCCGATGACGTGCCCTCCGATATCCTTGGTCAGCTGGGCAACCGGGTTCAGCATGCTTTGCGCGCCTACACGCCCCGGGATCAGAAGGCTGTGCGCGCAGCTGCCGAGACATTCCGGCCGAATGATCGCTTCGATACCGAGGATGCTATCCGTGATGTCGGTGTGGGGGAGGCTGTGGTTTCGATGTTGGAAGCCAAAGGCGTGCCGTCGGTGGTGGAGCGGACCCTGATCCGCCCGCCATCCTCGCGCCTGGGGCCGATTGATGATGCGGAACGTAAGGCCGTAATCGCTGCGTCGCCGTTAGCGGGCCTCTATGATACGCCGCTTGATCGCGAATCTGCCTATGAGATCCTGGCAAAAAGGGCGGAGGCTGCCGCGCGCGAAGCAGAGGAAGCCGAGGCGAAGGAAACCACCAAGCCCAAGGAAGAGCGCGAATTCAAATCCGCCCGCCGCTATGATGGCCGCACCAAGACCACCACACGCCGCCGCAACTCTGACACCGTAAGCGAAACCCTGGTGAAAGAGGTGATCCGCACGGCGTCCTCGCGCTCGGGCCGGAAATTTATTCGCGGTATTCTGGGAGGCTTGTTCAAGGCGCGATGATCTGCGGCGGATAGCAACGCAGGACTTTCACAGGGTGCCGCCCGCTTAGCCGATGTCAGACCGACACCACCACTTTGCCCGTCGCCCTTCGGCTGCGCAGCAAGTCCAGCGCCTCGTTCGCTTGGTCCAGTGGCAAAACATGGCTGACATGCGGGTGCAGCTTGCCTTTGGTGTAATGGTCGAACAGCCGGGTAAAGCTGTCATGCAGGACCTTCGGGTTCAGCCTCAGATAGCCGCCCCAATACAGGCCATGCACGGTCAGATTCTTTACCAACAAATATTGGCCGGGATCTGCGGAACAGTGCCAGAGGCAAAGCCCAGCGGCAGCAAGCGGGCACCGGGATTGGTGGCGCGCAGGGCCGCGTCAAAAAGTGCGCCGCCGACAGGGTCATAGACAACATCTGCGCCGCCAATCGCTTTGACCTCAGTGCGCAGGTCGGCGGTATCGCTGTCCAGCAGGTGGTCAGCCCCGGCTTTGGACGAGATTTTCAGTTTGTCGGCCCCGCGTGCAACGGCAATCATCTCGGCCCCCATCAGCTTCCCCAGCTCCACAGCGGTCAGGCCGACCCCACCGGATGCCCCCAGCACCAGCAGTTTTTCGCCGGGCAACAGGCCCGCACGGTTCAGTGCGACATCCGAGGTGCCATAAGCGATCAGAAATCCGGCGGCGACATCATCGGGCATGGTGTCGGGCACCGGCACACAGGTTGCCGCAGGCACAAGTGCTGCCTCTGCAAAGCCGCCTGATCCCGCAAAGCTGGCG
This sequence comes from Halovulum sp. GXIMD14793, assembly GCF_054457435.1. NCBI lineage: Bacteria > Pseudomonadati > Pseudomonadota > Alphaproteobacteria > Rhodobacterales > Paracoccaceae > Halovulum > Halovulum sp. GXIMD14793. Next base: position 29,861 of record NZ_JBTLNE010000033.1, read on the forward strand.
ACGCGCGTACCGATGGCAGGGCCCTCAACATCAGGCCCCAAAGCATCGACCGTGCCGCAAATCTCCATTCCCGGGGCAAAGGGCAGGGCGGGTTTTTCCTGATACTTGCCCTCAACCAACAGCGTATCGGCAAAATTGACGCCGCAGGCATGCACCCTCAGCCTAATCTGGCCGGGCCCCGGATCAGACATCGTGATATCGTCGGCTTGCAGGGATTCGCCCAATTCGTGGAACCGCATTGTGCGCATAGTACTCTCCTTTCTGCTATCTTAGGCAAAGCGGAGATTGCCTTTCGTCGCAAGCGGATTTATGTGCAGTCGCGAACGGGTCCCATATCATGCGGGACCCGATGTTTTTTTGAGGAAACGGCAGACCCCATGGACCTCCGCAATATTGCTATCATCGCCCATGTTGACCACGGCAAAACCACACTGGTGGACGAGCTTTTGAAACAGTCCGGTATCTACCGCGACAATCAGGCGATCACCGAACGCGCCATGGACAGCAACGATCTGGAGCGGGAGCGAGGGATTACCATCCTTGCCAAATGTACCAGCGTTGAATGGCAGGAGCACCGGATCAACATCGTCGACACCCCCGGCCACGCCGATTTCGGCGGCGAGGTGGAGCGTATCCTCAGCATGGTTGACGGTGTGGTGCTGCTGGTAGATGCCGCCGATGGGCCGATGCCGCAGACCAAATTCGTGACCTCCAAGGCCTTGGCGCTTGGCCTGCGCCCCATTGTGGTGCTGAACAAGGTGGACAAACCGGATGCAGAGCCGGATCGCGTGCTGGATGAGGTTTTTGATCTGTTCGTCGGCCTTGATGCCAGCGAAGAGCAACTGGACTTCCCCGTGCTCTATGCCTCCGGCCGGTCGGGCTGGGCGGATGACAGTCTGGAAGGCCCACGCGAGGATCTGTCTGCCTTGTTCAAACTGGTGGTTGATCATGTCCCCGCGCCCAAGCAACTGGCGCAGGCGGATCAGCCCGCGGCGATGCTGGCAACCACGCTGGCAGCCGATAACTTCCTTGGCCGCATTCTGACAGGCCGGATCGAAAGCGGCACACTGAAAACCGGGCAAAGCCTGAAGGCCCTGAACCGCGATGGCGAAGAGATCGAGCGCTTTCGTATCAGCCGAATTCTGGCGTTTCGTGGTCTTTCGCAGCAACCGGTGGAGGAAGCGCAGGCTGGCGATATCGTCTCTGTCGCGGGCATGACCAAAGCCACCGTTGCCGACACGCTGTGTGATCCGGCGGTCAGCGCCCCGATCCCGGCGCAACCGATTGATCCTCCCACCATCTCGGTCACCTTTGGTATCAACAATAGCCCGCTCGCAGGCCGCGATGGCAAGAAGGTGCAGTCGCGCGTGATCCGCGAGCGCCTGATGCGCGAGGCTGAATCAAATGTGGCGATCCGCGTCACCGACACCCCCGGAGGCGAGGCGTTCGAGGTGGCCGGGCGCGGCGAATTGCAGATGGGCGTTCTGATCGAGAATATGCGCCGCGAAGGCTATGAGCTGTCCATCGCCCGCCCACAGGTCCTGTATCAGGAAATCGACGGGACCCGGCATGAGCCGATCGAAGAGGTCACCATTGACGTGGATGACGAATATTCCGGCGCAGTGGTGGAAAAGCTGGCGACACGCAAAGGCGAGTTGGCCGAGATGCGGCAGGGGCAGGGCGGTAAGACCCGGATTGTCGCGTATGTCCCATCACGTGGGCTGATTGGGTATCATGGTGAGTTTCTGACCGATACACGCGGCACGGGCATCATGAATCGGGTGTTTCATGACTGGGCCCCCCACAAGGGCGCTATTGCGGGTCGTCGAGCCGGTGTTCTGATCTCAATGGAATCGGGGTCCGCCGTACCTTACGCCCTGTTCAACCTAGAGGATCGCGGTTTCTTTTTCATCGGTGCCGGTGAAGAGGTGTATCAGGGTATGGTCCTGGGCGAACACAGTCGCGAGAATGACCTAGAAGTGAATCCGCTGAAAGGCAAGAAACTGACCAATGTTCGGGCCTCGGGCAAGGATGAGGCGGTGACACTGACACCGCCACGCAAGATGAGCCTGGAAGAGGCAATCGCTTATATCGACACCGATGAGTTGGTCGAGGTCACGCCGAATCATATCCGCCTGCGCAAAGTTCACCTGGACCCGCATGAGCGAAAAAGGGCCGCTAAGAAAGAGGCGGGCTAGCCCGTTTATGGGCAAAAATAAAGATAGGTCACAGTTTTTGCCATAACGCTTCAAAGTTGTATTCAACTGTCTGAAAAGCTGGTATAAGATGCACGGGCCTCCCCGTGTTCGGCCCCTTCAGTCCAGATTTAGGTCGCGTGTCGGCCTGGCGAATATCTCGCCAGGGTCGCGCGTATCTGTGTCTGAAGCAGTACTTGTGACGGTTGTGGAATAGAGAGTGAATACAATGAAACACCCAGTGGATGTGCATGTCGGAAAGCGTATTCGGCATCGCAGATGGATGCTTGGCATGACCCAACAGCAGCTTGGAGATGCTGTCGGGATCAAGTTCCAGCAAATTCAAAAGTATGAAACCGGTATGAACCGTGTCAGTGCGTCTCGGCTTTGGGATATTGCCCGCGCGCTTGATACGTCGATCAGTTTCTTTTTCGAAGGCCTCAGTGCCGAGCAAGAGCAGGCGAGTGCGGCGGCGGATAACCCTCAGGGCGATCTGCTGGCCGATAAGGAGGCGTTGGAGCTGGTGCGCTCCTACTACTCCATCCCTGAAGAGCAGCGGCGCAAGCTGTTCGATCTGGCAAGGGTTCTCAGCGACGTCGCTTGACGCTGGATCCCACCCACCGATTGACCACTGGCCGCGCATGTGAAATGCACGGCCATTGGGTCATTTCGGGGGGTGCTAAATGGACATTTCGGCAGAGCTGAAACAAGAGCTTGTCATGACAGCGCATGCACTGGCCGATGCGGCCCGCGGCGCGACGCTGGACTATTTCCGGACGGACCGCCTGGCCACGCAAAACAAGGCGGATGGCGCAGCTTTTGACCCGGTCACAGCCGCTGACAAAGCCTGCGAACGCGCGATGCGCGCCATTCTGGCCAAGCGCAGACCTCAGGATGGCATTCTGGGCGAGGAAGAAGCGCCCGTCGACAGTCAAAGCGGTCTGACCTGGGTGCTTGATCCCATTGACGGCACGCGGGCGTTTCTGTCCGGTTTGCCGTGTTGGGGCGTACTGATTGCCGTAAATACGGGCGACGCGCCGCTTCTGGGCATCATTGACCAGCCTTTCAATGAGGAACGCTTTATCGGCGGTCTGGATTTGGCGGAGCATACGCACAGGAACACATCCCGCCCATTGAAAACCCGTCAGACCAGCGATCTGGCCGATGCGATCCTGTTCTCAACCTTCCCAGAGGTGGGAACAATGGCGGAACGGCAAGCTTTTGAACACGTTCGCGATAAGGTGCGGCTGACCCGCTATGGCACTGATTGCTATGCCTATGGCCTGCTGGCCCTAGGGCAGATCGATCTGGTGATCGAGGCTGGCCTGCATCCTTACGACATTCAGGGACCCATGGCCGTGGTTGAGGCTGCAGGCGGGATCGTCACCGATTGGCATGGCGGACCGGTGCATCAGGGGGGGCAGGTTTTGGCGGCGGCCTCAAGGGCGCTTCATGAACAGGCACTCATGATCTTGTCCGCCTGACCCCTTCCGACGACGCAGCCCCACTTCAATTTGCGACTCTACGCCCATATATATAAGCAATGCGTATATTTTTTCTTTTCGCCTTCCTTTGGTCAGGCGCTGCTTTCGCGCAAACCTATCCAGATTATCAAACCACGACGGTCAACGATTTCGCGGAGATGCTTGAAGCCGCTGATCCCGAAACGCTTTAACGATGCGCTTGCGCGGTTTCGGACTTGTCCCAGCTGCGGTCGACGCGGGTTGCGCCAGACGCGGCGCACGACTGTGCCGGCCGGTACTATGTTGGAAGGCACAGGGGTTCGTCTTGTGAGATGCACCCATTGTGACCACTCGGAGGAAACCGTCTATAAAATCGCCCGTCGATCCAACCGTTCATCGGGCGGTGGCGGTTCTGGTGGCGGGCGATCTGGCGGCGGCGGTGCAACCGGGCGCTGGTAACCGCCTCAGTCGTTCCAGAGCGGATGCAGGAAATTCCGGGTCATCCGCCAGACCCGTTCCTGAACCTCCTCAGTTTCCATCCAGATCTCATGCCGCGCGGTTTTGCAGGGCACCAGCTTGGCATTCGGCAGGCGCTTGGACAGCCCCCGGATTGCCCGCTTGCTGACCACCTTTTCCGCCGTGCCAAGGAAGAGCTGGATCGGCAGGTCCGGCAGGGTGGGATGATTGCAAAGGGCTGCGGCCTCCTTACGGGCTTGTGTAACCCATTCAAAGGACGGGCCGCCGAGGCTGAGGTCGGGCTTGGCCTTAAGATGCGCAACCTGCTGATCCCAGCCGCCCTTGTCCGAGGTGAGCAGATTGCCCTTGAACCCGTTCTCCAGCACATAGGCTTTTTCCGAGGTCTGAGGCACCCGCCGGGTCATATCGCCCATTCGGCTGACCAGCATCATCAGTTCAGCCATCGGACGCAGCAGCGGATTGACATGGATGCCCCACATCGGGGCAGAGAACACCGCAGCGTCTGGCGACAGCCCCTCGACCAGCGCGCGCATACCGATGCAGCCGCCCATGGAATGGCCCATCAGAATATGCGGGCCGGGCTGGGCCTGAACGCGTGGATGCGCCAGCATGGCCTGCAAATCCTGCTGATATTTGGCAAAGTCATCAACATGGCCAATGAATGGGTCGGGCAGGGCGCGATCCGACAGGCCCTGACCGCGCCAGTCCAGTGTCACCACATTCAGGCCCATGCCCAGCAGGCGGGAATAGGCGTGGCCGTATTTCTCGATATATTCGGTGCGTCCGTTCAGAAACCAAACGGTGCCGACACGCTGGCCAGACCATAGCGCAATGCGGATACGGGTGCCGTCGGCTGCCTTGACCCAGTGCGCCGCCCCTCCGGGCGGCACACCGCCCAGACCAGCGTAAAGAGGTGCGGGTTCTGCGGTCAGGACAGCACCGAACCCAGCTTCATCGCCAGACCCATATCGCCGTCCACCGACAACTTGCCGCCCATGAAGGCACCGGTTGCGTTAAGCTCCCCGCTCAGGATGCCCTCAAATGTCTCGGCGTCTGCGGTCAGGGTGACGTCAGCCTCTTCGTCGCCTGCACGCGCACCAGAGCCGTCCAGCATGATCGCGCCTTCGTCCTCGATCACGAATTTAGCCGTGTCGTCAAAATCAGCGCCCGCCAGCTTTTCATTAAGCGCCGCAACAGCCTTTTCAATAATATCGCTCATATCCAGTCCTTTTCCCGGCGCAATAAGCGCTCGATTTTTCATTCCTGAGTGCTATCCTAGACGGCATGACCTGGTTGAAAAAGAGCTTCCTTGCCGCTTTCGTAGCGTCAACGCTGACCGCCCCCGCCGGGGCGCAGTCTTTGAGTGCGCAAAATGCGGATCAGGCCGAGGCGGAAGAGCTGCTCCGCCAGCTGGCTGAAACCGACCGCCGCGACTGGCGCGCGACCGAAGGCAAGTTGATGGATTTGTGGAACCGGTCCGGGTCTGTCACCGTCGATCTGATGTTCAAACGGGGCGAGACTGCCCTGGAAGATGGACGTATCGATGATGCCATCGCCTATTTTTCGGCCGTTACCGATCATGCGCCTGATTTTGCCGCCGGGTGGGAAGGGCGCGCCACCGCGTTTTTCATGAATGATCAATACGGTTTGGCGTTGCATGACCTTCGGAAGACCCTGACGCTGAACCCAAATAATTTTGGCGCGCTGGTAGGTCTGGGCCTGATTTACAGTGAAATGGGGAATTATGCGGCCGCGGTGGAAGCCTATGAGCGCGCCAAGGCCCTCAACCCGCATCATGAAGATATGGAAAAGGGTATCGGCTATCTCAACCATTTGTTGGGCCGCGCCACCCTTTAAGGACCAGACCCATGTTCGACAGTGAGGCCCGCGTCACGGCGGTGTTGGGGCCGACCAATACAGGCAAAACGCATTACGCGATTGAGCGCATGCTGAGCTACCGCACCGGGGTGATCGGCCTGCCGCTGCGGCTGCTGGCGCGCGAGGTCTTTGACCGGATCGTGGCGCTGCGCGGCCCCTCTGTTGTGGCGCTGGTCACGGGCGAGGAACGGATCGTGCCGCCGCGTGCGCAATATTGGGTCTGCACGGTCGAGGCGATGCCCGTGGATCTGGGCGCTGATTTTCTGGCTGTGGATGAAATCCAGCTATGTGGCGACCCGGATCGGGGGTATGTCTTTACCGACCGTCTGCTGAATGCGCGCGGGACCTCGGAAACCCTGTTTCTGGGGGCTGAGACGATGCGTTCGCGCATCGCCAGCCTGATCGGGGCGGCACAATTCACTAAGCGGGAGCGGTTTTCGAACCTCAGCTATACCGGACCGAAAAAGATCAGCCGCATGCCGCCGCGCTCGGCCATTGTCGGGTTCTCGGTGGATAATGTCTATGCGATTGCCGAGTTGATCCGGCGCCAGAAAGGCGGCGCGGCTGTGGTGATGGGGGCGCTCAGCCCGCGCACTCGCAATGCCCAGGTCGAAATGTATCAGAACGGCGATGTGCAGCATCTGGTCGCAACCGATGCCATCGGCATGGGGCTCAACCTGGATATCACTCATGTTGCGTTTGCTGGCACGGCCAAGTTTGACGGCCGCCGCCATCGTCATCTGGCCCCGAATGAACTGGCCCAGATTGCGGGGCGGGCCGGGCGCTTTACCGATGATGGAACCTTTGGCGTCACTGGCGAGGCCCCGCCGCTGGACCCCGAAACCGTTGCAGCCATCGAAAACCATCGCTTTACATCGCTGAAAAAGCTGCAATGGCGCAACTCCAGGCTGGATTTCGGCACACCCGACGCGCTGGTCGCCTCGCTGGAGGTGGCCCCGGGGCATGAGGAACTGCTCAAGGCGCGCGAAGCGGATGATCTGGCCACGCTTAAGGCGCTCTGGTCCATTCCGGCGATGCGTGACCGGGTCCAAGGTGCACCGGATGTGCGGCTGCTCTGGGATGTCTGCCAGATCCCGGATTTCCGCAAAGTGTCAGCGCAGGAGCACGCCACCTTGTGCCAGCGTCTTTATGAATTTCTGCATGACGGCGAGGTGCCCGAGGATTGGCTTGCCGCGCAGATTTCACGGATCGACAAGACCACGGGCGATATTGACACCCTATCCAAACGTCTCGCCTTTATCCGCACCTGGACCTATGTCGCGCAACGCAAAAACTGGTTAAGTGACACAAACCATTGGCGAGACGAGACCCGTGCGGTAGAAGACCGCTTGTCAGATGCGCTGCACGCAGCCCTGACTGCAAGATTTGTCGACCGGCGCACCTCGGTTCTGATGCGCCGGTTGAAACAGAAGGAGGGCCTGGTGGCCGAAGTGAATAAGGACGGCGAAGTCCGTATCGAAGACCAGTTTGTTGGAAAAATGGTGGGATTCCGGTTTCAGCAGGATCCCTCTGCCACCGGGGATGAGGCCAAGACGCTGCGCGCTGCAGCGCTTGCCGCCTTGCAACCCGCGCTGAACCTTTTGGCGGACAAGTTCTACAATGCGCCTGACACGGAAATGGACCTGACCGAACAGGGCGGGTTGATGTGGGGCGAGCATGCCGTGGGCAAGCTGGTAGCCGGTGCGGACACACTGTCGCCATCCGTGGAACCCTTCGTTGATGAGGCCGCGGGCGAGGATGTCGTCGAAAAGGTCCGTCGCCGCCTGACCCATTTCATCGAACGCCGTATCGCCGCGCAGTTTGAACCGCTGATCGCCCTTCGGGATGACGAAATGCTGACCGGTCTGGCCCGGGGTGTGGCGTTTCGCATTGTCGAGGCGATGGGGGTCGTTCCGCGCGCCGACGTGGCCGCCGATATCAAGTCGCTGGATCAGGACGCCCGCGCAACCCTGCGCAAGCACGGCGTGCGCTTTGGCCAGTTCACCATTTTTCAGCCCCTGATGCTGAAACCCGCCCCAACCCGGTTGCGTCTGGTGCTGTGGGGCTTGGCCGAAAAGCTTGAGGAAATCCCGTCAGCCCCGCCGCCGGGTCTGGTGACCGTGCCCGGGGTGCAAGGTGCGCCGGATGGATATTATGCCCGGTCCGGTTACCGGCTATCGGGGGAGCGGGCGATCCGTATCGACATGCTGGAACGCTTGGCCGACATGATCCGCAATCAGGATACGCGCGCCGGGTTTGAAGGATCAGCTGATATGCTGTCGATCACCGGCCTGACGCTGGAGCAGTTCGCCAACCTGATGGAAGGCATGGGCTACAAGGCGGAGCGCGGCGAGCGCCCGAAAGCGCCGAAACCTGTGGTCGAGCCTGCGGTGGCTGAGGGTGCGGGTGATGCGGCCTCAACAGAGGATGGCGCAACATCTGAGGCAACTCCGGCAGAGACGCCGGAGGTTGCGCCAGCAGACGCACCGTCAGACGACGCACCGGCTGACACCGAAGCGGCGGAAGAACCGAAGGCGGCAGAAGCTGCGCCAGCCGAAGCGGAAGACACCGCACCGGCCCCCGAAGCCTCAGATTTGTCAGAAGCCGCGGATGCAGAACCCGAGGTCGAGGTCTTCTACACCTTCACCTGGTCGCCGCCGCGCCGCCAGCAGGGCGCGAAGCCTCCAAAGGGCGGCAAGCCGCAGCGCAAGGATGGCCCACGCACCCATAGTGCCAAGCCGAAGGACAAGCCGATTGACCCGGACAACCCCTTCGCCGCGCTGATGGCATTGAAGTCGAAAGAGTGAGCGACCCGGCCGAAACCCAGCGCATCGACAAATGGCTTTGGTATGCAAGGTTTTTCAAGACCCGCAGCCTGGCTGCTGATGTGGTAAAATCCGGCAGGGTGCGTCTGGATGGCGAACGGGTCAGCAAAGCCTCGACCCTGGTCAAGCCCGATCATGTGCTGACCTTTTCGCAGGCGGATCAGATCCGTATCGTCAAAGTGCTGGCCATCGGGGCGCGCCGCGGTCCGGCGACCGAAGCGGCAACACTTTACGAAGATTTGACTCCGGCGCAGGATCAACTATCTAAGGCTCCGAAGCCGCCGCAACGCGATCGTCGGGCTGCCGCCAAGGCCAAGCTTACGTTGCCTACTTGAAATCTCTGACTGGCTGAGGCACCTAGTGCGACGGACGCCCGTTTTCTGGAAATACCTCGATGACCTATATCGTCAATGACGCCTGCATTGCCTGCAAATACACCGACTGCGTCGAAGTCTGTCCGGTGGATTGCTTTTATGAGGGTGAGAATATGCTGGTCATCCACCCGGACGAATGTATCGACTGCGGTGTTTGTGAACCGGAATGCCCGGCCGATGCCATCCGCCCGGATACCGAGCCGGACACGGAACAATGGGTGGAATTCAACCGCAAATATGCGGAGCTTTGGCCCGTTCTGGTCACCAAGCGCGACCCGCTGCCCGAAGCGGAAGAGCGTGATGGCGAGGATGGCAAGCTTGAGAAATACTTCTCGGAAAAGCCTGGTGAGGGCGGCTAGGCGATTCGCTATCCATTCGTATAAAAGGTAAACGAAAACGGTGGCTTGGGGTTAAAACCTCACAATATATAGGGTTTGTGAGCCTTTGCGTCTTGCCCTTGGATATTACCACATCTTTAAATCGCAGCCGATTTGTGCTATATAAACGTCATATTCCGGTCGCCCGCGCCATTTTGATCAAAAGGCGCGATGGGGCCTTGCGACCGGCCAGCACGCCTGAGGGACGGATCACCTTCGTAAATGAAGGGGGCGTTTCCGTTGTCTTTCGCGCGTTTGGCAGGCCGAAGTTGAAGAGGAAGCTAACTGTATGACCAAGAGCAAAAAGAACATGGAATTCCGCCCTGACCAGTTTGTGGTCTATCCTGCACACGGGGTAGGGCGGATCGTTTCGATCGACAAAGAGGAAGTCGCCGGGATCGAGCTGGAAATGTTCGTCATCAACTTCGAGAAAGACAAGATGACCCTGCGCGTGCCGACTGCGAAGGCCTCGACCGTTGGTATGCGCTCGCTATCTTCGCCGGAACTTGTGACCAAGGCGATGAACACGCTCAAGGGCCGGGCCCGCGTCAAGCGCGCTATGTGGTCCCGCCGGGCGCAGGAATATGAGCAAAAGATCAACTCCGGCGACCTGATTTCCATCGCCGAAGTGGTTCGCGATCTGCACCGCAATGATGATCAGCGCGAACAGTCCTATTCCGAGCGTCAGCTTTACGAAGCAGCCTTGGAACGCCTGACCCGCGAAGTGGCTGCCGTGGATGGCATCGAAGAGATGAAAGCCCAGGAAAAGGTCGGCGAAGTTCTGGACAAACGCGCCGCCTGATCACGGTTCGATTTTAGAAAAAACGCGTCCGCTTCGTCGGGCGCGTTTTTTTGTGCCTCCGAAAACCCTGATGGCCCCCGTTCTGTATCCGTCCGGTTTCCCCGCTCTGACGGTGTGATGGAGGGCTTGATAGTGTCCACCATCGATAGTGGACATCATGGGGCACTCTATGGCGGGCAAGAAGGTTCAGAAGAAGCGGTTTTGGTCTGATGACGAGAAGCGCTCGATCTGTACGCAGAACCGCATGCCCAAGGCGCGCCCCTATCTCAGCGACGGTCGCCTGGAGCTGGACAACAATATCTGTGAACGCTCGATCCGCCCCATCGCCCTGGGCCGCAAAAACTACCTGTTCATGGGGTCAACCGGAGGCGGCAAACCCGCCGCTATCGCTTACACCCTCATCGAAACCGCCAAAATGAACGGCGTTGATCCCGAAGCCTGGCTGACATGGGTGCTCGAACGCCTTCCAGACCACAAGATCAACAGGATCGATGAACTGATGCCGTGGAATACACCAACGCTATGAGAGCAAATCGCATGATCACAAGTATAAAACGGCTCTTTCAGCGCTCAGTGCCCAACACCGTTCCGCATGACGTCATAGAAATGCGGCAGGTTGCCCAGAAACTTGCTGATCGGTTCTCATTTGAGCGCATTGATGCGGAACCTTTGCCGCCTTGGTTGCAGTATCCACAAATCCTCATTGGCAGTATTGGGTGGCGAATGGGCCACGGCGAAGACTACCTGCACGATGTATTCTATCCATTTTGGTGGAGCCTCGATACCGAAAAACAAAATGAATATATTGAGAAATTTGACTTGGGCGCGACTTGGCCTGACCGGGAAAAATGGCTCAAAAGCTTGGATCGAAACAGGGTAAGCAGGGCGGCTGCAAGTAAAAATTAGGCAAAACGATCAGCTATGCACCCACACCGGACGGATACATTCAGCCGATCTGGTGGGAATGCGCACGACGCGCCCGAAGGCCGCGCCCTGCTGGAAGGCTGGCGGTCACCGCCCCAAGGCGCTGCAATGATTATGGACCGGGCCTATGAGGGCGA
>NZ_JBTLNE010000034.1:0-39958 GCF_054457435.1 Halovulum sp. GXIMD14793
AAAGGCGACTGATCGGGATTATGCAGAGTAAGTATCTAAACAACATCGTCGAGCAGGATCATCGTTTTATCAAGCGGATGACACGGCCGATGCTGGGCTTTAAAGCCTTTCACTCTGCCACCGCAACACTGGCCGGAATTGAAACCTCACACATGATCCGCAAAGGACAAATCACCGCCCAAGGCACAAACGGTTTCCAGCAATTCGCTGCCCTCGCAGGATATGCAAAGCTGCGTCACTTCCCGATGGCAGAGAAAGAAAAAGCATTCGAATGGGCAGCCACCGAGGTCGATGAACCGGGATCGTTCAAGGTTCTGGACGGTTTTCCAAGAGATGTCGTCGCCGTCGAAGCGACCGGGGAGATCACGTCACGTGCATATCAGGAAGTCCTCGCCCTGCTCATCGAGGCGAAGCTGAAGGAACACGATAAGCTCAAGTTATTCTGCAAGGTCGGCGAGGCCTTTGACTCCTACAGTCTGGGTGCCGCCTGGGACGACTTTCGCCTTGGTCTTTCTCACCCGCTCGCCTACGACAAATTCGCCCTCGTCACCGATCTTGGCTGGATGCGGAACGCAGCCAAGCTTTTCGGCCCGCTGATGCCAACGGAAGTCATGGTGTTCGATCTGGCTGATGAAGAACGCGCACAGGAATGGATCAGAACCTGAAAGACGGGAAGTGAGTCACTTGGGCGGCTGAAGCCGATCATCCAGATCGAAAATAGTGAAATGATCCGATCCCACTTCCTCCAGTTTCACCGTTTCAATCTTGGAAGAGCCATGAACATTCACAGCAATATTATCGCCCTTATGCGGTTCAAGAATGTTCTGAAGTGTTATTGCACCAGCCATTTGTAATCAAGTGTCCAGATCAACGCCTGCAAGCCACGTCATCACGTCCTGCTCCAGAGCGCTGACATGGTGCCCATGGCTTTCGAGGTCTGCCATCTCACCGTCAACCTCGGACTTCAGAAACGCATAGCGCGCCTCCATCTCTCCGGTCGTCAGATGGTGTCCATCTTTCAGTTTGCCCTTGAAATCAAGGGTTTTGCGTGCGCTTTCGATCTTTTCGGAGAGCGCATCGAGGCGGGTGTGCAGGTCGGTCTTATCAGACATGGTTTTGGTCCGTCGGTTCAGTGGTGTTATAGTCGGTCCGCCATCCTCGCGGCACCGAGCGCGTTCGAAAGCGACTATATCGTAAGCGCGAAATTTCGACCAGCGAATTCCCAACACTGCCTCTCATTGCTATAAGAAAATCGACAAGCAATAGAATAATTTAGGCGACCATCTCCACGTGCATCTCCCATTCTCCTCTCAGCACCCGACGCATCGGGAAAGTCTTTGGCGCTTTCTGCTGCTGGTCGGCATCCTGTTGGCCTATTTCGGCTATATGAGCTGGAAGTTTGATGCAGCCACCGGCGCGTGGCTTGCAGCTCTGTCGTGGAGCTTTTTCGTCCTGTGCACACCAGTTGCTGATGGGGTTGTGTCGCAAATTTTCCCAGGGGCAGCAATCACCTTTCTCCCGGACGCACTTATCCTGCGAGGGCAGCGAATTGCTGGAAACCGTTTGTGCCTTGGACGCGCTGCATTTGGCTCCCAACAGGCAATCAACCGTTACCTCATGGGCAATGCTAGTGGCGCGGAGTACGCAGCCCTACGTGCCCGTTCAATGATGGGAATTCGCCCATGCCAACCCGACCAGGTTACGGACAGCAGTCTCCAACACCACAGCCCGCAAATACTCAGCCATCACCAAGCCCCAACGCTGGCTCAGCACCGAACTATCAAGCACAGATCGACCGCAACAAGCGGATCGGCAGATAGCGTTAGCAACTCCCAAGAACGGCCCGCATCGCGGGCCATTTTAACCTCACCAAGCGGACACTCATGGAACAGATTGTCGTTGATCAAAATCTCATTATGCTGGATGGAAAGCCGCTCGCGCTCGTAACAAAATCAGGAATCGTTGAATGGGAAAAGGCCGGGATAACTTACAATTGCCGATACGATGAAATCACCGACGATGGAGACAATAAAGGGAAATACCGATGCCTCTACGAGAAAGAAGGATCACACGAAATCTTCCTACTTGCGGTGCCGCCTTCTGACCCAAACGGCTTCAGCGTCGTACTCTTTGATCGCCCGCCGCATACATTGCACTAAAGCCCGCGTCACTACTCACGCACACCACCAGTGCCATCCGAGTCGGTGTTGCGTTCCTCGTTGAATTCACACAACTCACGAAGATCTTCCTCGGATATGTGCCCGGCGGCAACAGCCACCTCCGCCGACCTCATTTGCGCTGCTTCCCTTTCTTCGACAGTCACCGCCTTATCTTCCATCATCCGCGCGGCCCTTGCCGAGGCGTCAACCGCCCATTCGGGTGGATCACGGAAACGAAATGCTTCCTTATCTAAATGACCGACGATTTCCGTTCTTCGGCCCGAATTGTCGTAGAGCGTGGTTTTGTCGGCTTTCTCGATAGCAAGTGGCAGGTTCTCCAATGACCGTTCATAGCGCCGAACAATGTCCTCTTGCGGCACGTCATAACCTCCGCGAGCGACACGCTCTGCGACCCGGTCAATACTGCCCTGGGGTGTCCCGAGGCGCGCGAAAAAAGAGTTTCTTTCAAGGAAACTGCCCCTTGCGCGCCGCTGAGAAACTCGGAAACACACTTCCTGCTGAATTTTCAGCGAGTAGAGGCATATTGGGGCAGGTCAGCCTGCGTCGTGCCGTCAAAAAGCGTATCGCGGGCGGCCTGATCAAGGTCCAGCGCATCATGCAGGCGGGTGACCGTTTCGGGGTTTATCCGTGGCGAGATGCGAAAGCTGCGGCTGTCATCCAGACGCGGTGCCATGCGGGGCATTTCGCCGCTTTAGGCGATCTTCTGGCGCACACGGCGCAGCATCTCCGCCACATGGAAAGGAACTATCATTGTGCCGCAGACCACCCCAAAATTGCGTCAATCAGTAGCCCGATGGCCAATTCTGGCGGCAACATTGGGGGGAATCCGCTCGATTTTGCAAGAGGTCCGGCCACATCAATGCGGCAAGCTGTGCGGCGTCAGGTCCCAAAAAATGATGTGGGGTGCGTCGGTAAGGGCTGATGCGCACTCCCCTTGCGCATTAAGCCCATGCCGATGCACCCCACAACTTACCACCAGGATTTGCGTTGAGACCCAGACAACGTATCGTCTGGAGATGCACCCCGTCTCTTGCAAAGGCTGGTAGCGTACCCCGGGTAAATTATTCCGCTGCGGTGATCTCTCCGTTTTCGATCTGTTCACGTTCGATAGATTCGAACAGCGCCTTGAAGTTGCCTTCGCCAAAGCCGTCATCACCCTTACGCTGGATAAACTCGAAAAAGATCGGGCCGATCACGGTTTTTGAGAAGATTTGCAACAGGATTTTGGTTTCGCCGCCATCCAGAACACCTTCGCCGTCAATCAGGATGCCGTGTTTCTTCATCCGGTCCAGCGGCTCATCATGGCCCTGAACGCGCTCATGGCTCATGTCGTAGTAGGTTGTCGGCGGCGGCGGCATGTAGCGGATGCCGCGCTCAGCGATCTCATCGGTGCTTTCGTAGATGTCCTTGGACCCGACAGCGATATGCTGAATGCCCTCGCCATTGTACTTTTTCAGATACGCAACGATCTGGCCCGTCTCACCCCGGTCTTCATTGATCGGAATGCGGATCCGGCCACAGGGGGAGGTCAGCGCGCGACTGAACAGGCCGGTGAACTTGCCCTGAATGTCGAAGAACCGGATTTCGCGGAAGTTGAACAGGTTTCCATAGAAGTGGAACCACTTGTCCATGTTCCCCTTGAACACATTATGCGTCAGGTGATCGAGGTAATAGAACCCGACCCCTTCGGGCTTAGACGTTTTCAGCCAGTCGAATTCTTCATTATAGGGCGAGGTGTCGTAATACTGATCGGTGAAATAGATCAGCGACCCGCCAATGCCCTTGATCGCAGGCCAGTTCAGCGTTTTGTCGTCGGCCTCATAAGGTTCCGCACCGTTGGCCACGGCATGTTCAAAGGCATGCTTCGCATCGACCACACGCCAGCCCATGGCTGGGGCGCAGGGGCCGTGTTCCTCAACGAACCGCGCGGCAAAGCTGTTTGGATCGGCGTTGATGATGTAGGTGATATCGCCTTGCTGCCACAGCTCTACCTGCTTTTGCTTGTGCGTGGCGACGTGTTCGTATCCCATTTTGGCGAACAATTCGCGCAGCTCGTCAGGATTGGGATGCGCAAATTCGACGAATTCAAAACCATCGGTGCCAGCGGGATTTTCTTCGGTGATTTTGGCCTGCGGTGCATCGTGCGGGAACGGACCCATGTATTTCTCCGTAGCTCAGTATTCGCACGACACTACTGCGCAATGGGTGCGCGTTCTGCGCAAATTGATGCGACTTTATATGAAAGCATGCGTTCCTATTGCGCATATAGAAAATTTTACGCATTACTGCCGCATGCTGGATGATACAGACAAACGCCTGCTAGCGGCGATTCAGAAAAACGCGCAACTGACGTCGCAGGAATTGGGCGAAGCGCTCAACCTGTCGGCCAGTCAGGCGGGCCGGCGGCGGCAACGGCTGGAAGAGCAGGGGCTGATCCGCGCCTATACGGCCAAGCTGGATGCGCGAAGGGTGGGCTTGTCCGTGCAAGCCTTCATTCAGGTGCAGCTGCAACGCCATGGCCCCGGCCCATCGCGCGACTTTGCACGGCTGGTGTCGACACAGCCGGAGCTGGTCTCTGCCTGGACCCTGACGGGCGAGGCGGACTACCTGCTAAGGGTCTATTGCGAGGACCTGCAAGCCCTGAACCGCCTGATCCACGATGTCCTTCTAGCCCATCCGGGCGTTGCGCGCGTTCAAAGCCAGATCGTGATGGATCAGCTGAAACAGGACGCACCACTGCCGTTGTGATTTAGGCACAACCCAAGCCCGTGCTCGCACCTACCCCTCTGGCTTCCACCGGTCCGGATGAGCGGCGGCGATGGCCGGAAGGTCGGACAGGGCGGTCCTGATATGGCGGATCTTGGGCATGTCGGTCAGGTCGATGCCCCAGCGATCTGCGTTGTAAAGCTGTGGGATCAGGCAGATATCAGCCAGCGTTATGCTGTTGCCATGACAGTAATCCCCACCTTTCAGCATCGCCTCAACCGCGGCCAGGCCGTGACCGATGAAGGCCTGCATCCAGCCTTCCATTGTGATGCCGTCGTCGGAATGTTCCACCGCGTATTTTGCCACCCTAAGATTGCAGACGGGATGGATGTCTATCGCAATGGCGTGGGCCAGCGCACGCACACGCGCGCGCTCGGCTGCGTCACCGGGCACCCAGCCCATATCATGCGTGTCGTTCAGATATTCGATCATCGCCAGCGACTGGGTCAGTTGCAGGTCGTCAATCTCTAGCACGGGCACCAGCCCTTGCGGGTTGCGTGCAAGATGTTGCTGCGCGGCCTGATCCCCGGCCACCAAATCCACCGAAACCGCCTCCCACTGCAGCCCGGCCAGACCCAGTGCAATGCGCACCCGGTAGCTGGCTGAGGACCGCCAGTAGTCATAAAGTCGGATCATTCTGTATCCTCCATAAAGATATCCAGCGCGGCGGTCAGATCAGCCAGATGTGGTCTGATCTGATCCTCCAGCGCGCGTTGGTAGCGACGGGCCAGCGGCACCAGTTTTTGCATCAATGCCTTGCCTTGCGGGTTCAGGGACAATTGCAGCAGGCGGCGGTCCTCGGCATTCACAGCCTTTGAGATATGGCCTGCGGCCTCCAGCCGGCTGGCCGCACGGCTGAGGCGGGATTTTTCCAGACTGACGCAGCGCTCCAGATCACGGATCGACACGGCGTCGGTGTCCGCATGGGCCAGATGCACCAGCACCCGCCATTCTGCGACCGATATCCCGAATCGGTCCCGGTATTGCTGGGACAGCGCCTTGCTTAGCCGTTCTGCCGCGACGGTCAGCCGATACGGCAGAAAGCCATCAAGGTCGAAATCGGATCGTCTGCCCATGAAGCCCCCCTTCAAACACCCACTGGATCAAATCTGACGAATATTCCGACGGTTCTGCAATGAATATCTTGACATCATTGCATTTGCAACGAATTGTAAGGCCAGACTTCCGCTCAGCCATATCGACTGCGAAAGAGGACTGTCATGACCCGTCACGATCTTCCCAGCGGCATGATCCGCGCCACAAACGCCACCGGACCGCATGAAGGATATATGCCCGGTTTCGGCAATGACTTTGAGACAGAGGCTCTGCCCGGCGCCCTGCCACAGGGCCAGAATTCGCCGCAGAAATGCAATTACGGCCTTTATGCCGAACAATTGTCCGGTACCGCCTTTACCGCCCCACGCGGCCAGAACGAACGCACCTGGTGTTACCGCATCCGGCCCAGCGTCAAGCATATGGGCCGCTGCACAAAGATTGACGTGCCGTACTGGAAGTCCGCACCGCATGTGCTGGAGGATGTGATCAGCCTGGGCCAGTACCGCTGGGATCCGGTGCCGCATGCCGGTCAGGATCTGACCTGGATCACCGGGATGCGCACGATGACCACTGCGGGGGATGTGAACACCCAGGTCGGGATGGCGGCGCATATCTATCTGGTCACCCAGTCGATGAAAGATGAGTATTTCTATTCCGCCGACAGCGAATTGCTGGTCGTCCCGCAAGAGGGCCGCCTGCGCTTTTGCACCGAACTGGGCGTGATCGATCTGGAGCCGAAGGAAATCGCCATCATCCCGCGGGGCCTTGTCTATCGTGTCGAGGTTTTGGAAGGCTCTGCCCGCGGCTTTGTGTGTGAGAACTACGGTCAGAAATTCGACCTGCCAGGGCGTGGGCCGATCGGTGCGAATTGTCTGGCCAATCCGCGGGATTTCAAATGCCCAGTCGCGGCGTTTGAGGATCGCGATGCCCACAGCCGTGTGGTGATCAAATGGTGTGGCCAGTTCCATGAAAGCTACATCGATCACTCGCCCCTGGATGTGGTGGCGTGGCACGGCAACTATGCTGCGTATAAATACGACCTGCGCACCTATTCGCCGGTTGGTGCAATCCTGTTCGACCACCCCGATCCGTCGATCTTTACCGTGCTGACCGCCCCATCGGGCCAGCCAGGCACGGCGAATATCGACTTCGTTCTGTTCCGTGAACGCTGGATGGTGGCCGAACACTCGTTCCGCCCGCCCTGGTATCACAAAAACATCATGTCCGAGATGATGGGCAATATTCACGGTATCTATGATGCCAAACCCAAGGGCTTTGTTCCCGGCGGCACCAGCCTGCACAACATGATGCTGCCACACGGCCCGGACCGGAACGCGTTCGAGCATGGCTCCAACGAGCCGATGCAGCCGGTCAAGCAGGACAACACCATGCAGTTCATGTTTGAAACACGCTTCCCACAGCATCTGACACAGTTTGCCGCGACCGAGGCACCCTTGCAGGATGATTATGTTGACTGTTGGGACAGTCTGGAAAAGAAGTTTGATGGCACACCGGGGATCAAAGAATGAATCTGACAAGCTGGGTTGAGACGGCAAAAACCGATACGGATTTTCCGATCCAGAACCTGCCATATGGCGTATTTGACACAGGGAGTGGCTCGCGCCTTGGTGTTGCCATCGGTGACTTTATCGTCGATGTCGCGCAGATTGATCATGGTCAGGACACAGCGCTGTTTACCCAGCCGACATGGAATGCCTTCATGGCAGCCGGATCGTCGGTCTGGGCCGCGTTTCGCACCCGGCTAACCGACCTTTTGTCCGATGAGGCCCACCGCACAGCGGTAGAGCCGCATCTGGTTCCAATGGACAGCGCCCGCCTGCTTTTACCCTTTGACGTGGCGGAGTACACGGATTTCTATGCCTCCAAGAACCACGCCTTCAATGTCGGCGTGTTGTTCCGTGGCCCGGAAAACGCCTTGCCGCCGCAATGGACGCATATGCCCATTGGCTATAACGGCCGGGCGTCCTCGGTCGTGGTCAGCGGTACGGATATCGTGCGGCCCATGGGCCAGCTAAAGGGTGAGGATGGGCCGCGCTGGGAGGCTTGCCAGCGTTTGGACCTTGAGCTGGAAATGGGCGCCGTGGTTGGCACCGGCAGCAAGCTGGGCGACCGGGTCAGTGTGGAAGAGGCCGAAGAGATGATCTTTGGCTATGTCCTGCTGAATGACTGGTCGGCACGCGACATTCAGGCCTGGGAATACCAGCCGCTTGGCCCGTTTCAGGCCAAGGCCTTTGGCACCACCATTTCTCCTTGGATCATTCCACGCGCCGCGTTGGAGCCTTTCCGCTGCGAAGGCGCGAAGCGCGACAACCCCTTGCTGCCCTATCTGCATGAAAAACGCCCGGGCCTGTTCGACATCAACCTGTCCTGGAGCCTGAATGGCGACGTGCTGGGCAAGACCAATTATAACGTCATGTATTATTCCAGCGCCCAGCAACTGGCACACCACACCGAAGCCGGGTGTCCGATGCGGGTGGGTGATCTGCTGGGCACAGGCACCATCTCAGGCTCTGAAAAAGACCAGACCGGCGCGCTGCTGGAAATGACCGAAGGCGGTAAGGTGCAGGTCACCCTGCCAGGCGGCGGCACCCGCACCTTTATCGAAGACGGTGATGAGGTTGCCCTGCACGGCCACGCCCAGGGCGACGGCTATCGCATCGGTTTCGGCCCCTGCACCGGGAAAATCCTGCCCGCCAGGGATAATCCCTGAAGTCGGAGATATGATATGAAAACCCTCGTCCGCACGGCGGCCTTTACACTGCTGACCCTGCCAGCATCTGCACAGGATACCACCGCGCTGGCGACGGAATATGTCGAACTTCCTGCCGTTCAGGAAATTCTGCAGGATATGTTCTCGGCTGAAGTGCTGACTGCGCAATTCAAAATAAATCTAACGCCAGATTCATCCCTAAGCGATGATCAACTGACCAGGATTGGCATATTGATGGCCAAGAAGCTGGCACCGCTGCGTCCCAGAATGGAAGAGGCGATGATCACCGCAAGTGCTGAAATTTTCACCGCTGCGGAGCTGGAGGCAATGATCGCGTTTCACGCAACAGAACACGGTGCAGCGATCATGACGAAGATGCAGCCTTTCATGATCAGTGTCATGACAGAGTTGGGACCCGAAATGCTGTCCATCCAGCAGCGCATGGCCCCGGAATTTATGAAGATCATCGAGGAGCCCGTAAACCAATGACCAAAGCTTTCGCCTCCGCCGGGGATATGGAAGAAAAAACCATCAGCTTCACCGAGGTCGGGGATGGCCTGTATGCCTTCACGGCCGAAGGAGACCCGAATACCGGGGTCATCATCGGCGATGAAAGCGTAATGATCGTTGAGGCACAGGCGACCCCACGTCTGGCGCGTAAGGTGATCGACTGTGTCCGCAGCGTCACCGACAAACCGATCAGCCATCTGGTGCTGACCCATTATCACGCCGTCCGTGTGCTGGGCGCTTCGGCCTATGGGGCGCGGGAAATCATCATGTCCGATGCCGCTGCCGCAATGGTCGAGGAACGCGGGCAGGAAGACTGGGACAGCGAGTTTGACCGCTTTCCGCGCCTGTTTCAGGGGCATGAGGAAATCCCCGGCCTGACCTGCCCGACCACCACCTTCAGCGAGGCGATGACCGTCTATCTGGGCAAACGCCGGGTCGATATCATGAAGCTGGGCCGCGCTCATACCGCAGGTGATGCGGTCATCTGGGTGCCGGATCAGGAGGTGATGTTTACCGGTGATATCGTCGAATACCATTCTGCCTGTTACTGCGGTGACGGACATTTCGCCGATTGGGAGGATACGCTGGCCAATATCGCTGCGTTTGAACCGCAGGCGATTGCCCCGGGGCGCGGCGACGCACTTGTTGGCCCCGGCATGGTGGCCGAGGCCATCGCCAATACGGCGGACTTCGTGAACTCCACCTACCGGCCAGTGGCGCGGGTTGTTGCCCGGGGCGGCACGCTGAAAGAGGCATGGGATGCGGTGCGCGCGGAATGCGATCCGAAATTCGCTGACTATGCGATCTATGAACACTGCCTGCCCTTCAACGTCGCCCGCGCCTATGACGAGGCCCGCGGCATCGATACACCGCGCATCTGGACCGCCGCGCGAGACAAGGAGATGTGGGCGGAGCTGCAAGGATAATGAGCACAAAACGATATCTGATATCGTTCTGATGAACATTGCGGCCCTCTATCTGGTCGGGCTGATCTGCCTCGTCCTCGCGGCATACTGGTATGCCCGCAAGACATTCTGGGATCTGGCAATCGCGGAAAGCGCGTCGAAGAAGATCAGAACAGATCTGAAGTGGGCCGCGTTGCTGCTAGGGTCTGTATATGCCGTGGCCTTGGTCAACCGCAGCACCTGCTGGTTGAACAGCACCATATTCTTTCCGCCGATTGCGTACCAGTGCGTCGATGGTGAAATGAGCCCAGATTGGCGAGGTTCTGAAAACCCAGCTTTTGAATAAACTGCCGGTACTGGCTGAATTTGAGGTTGCAAGGAAATGATACAAGACCGCTATTCGCTCGCCTTCAAACTTTATCCATATGAACGGTCGGCGGATCAGGATGCCGCCAAGCCGGTGCGGCATCCGGTTGTGGTTATGGGCGGCGGGCCGATTGGCATTGCGACTGCCCTTGATCTGGGCTTGCAGGGCATTCCGGTGGTCGTTCTGGACGATCACGAAGGCATTGGCATGGGCAGCCGGGCGATCTGTTTCGCCAAGCGCAGTCTGGAAATCGCCGACCGCTATGGCTGCGCAAAGCCGATGCTCGACAAGGGCGTGGTCTGGAACCTGGGCAAGGTGTTTCATGACGACCGCAAGGTGTTTGACTTCAACCTTCTGCCGGAGGAGGGGCACAAGTTCCCCGCCTTTATCAACCTGCAACAGCCTTATTTCGAGCGGTTCCTGGTGGAACGCGTTCGCGAGGCGCAAGCCGCCGGTGCGCCGATTGATATCCGGGGCCGCAACCGGGTTGATACCGTTGAGGTGCAGGACGATCATGTCATCCTGCAGGTCACAACACCGGACGGCCCCTATACCCTGGCCGCCGACTGGCTGATCGGGTGTGATGGGGCCAGTTCGCCCCTGCGCGGGATGCTGGACCTCGATTTCGAGGGGCGGGTGTTTCAGGACAGCTTCCTGATTGCCGACATCCGCATGACCGCCGATTTCCCGACCGAACGCTGGTTCTGGTTCGAGCCGCATTTCAAATCCGGTGCCTCGACCCTGTTGCACAAGCAGCCTGATGATGTCTGGCGTGTCGATTTTCAGATCGGCTGGGATGTGGACCGCGACGAGGAACTGAAAGAGGAGAACATCCGAAAGCGCCTTGATGCAATGCTGGGTGAGGATGTGGAGTATGAGATGGTCTGGTCCTCTATCTACACCTTCCAGTGCCGCCGGATGAAGAATTTCCGCCATGGCCAGGTGATTTTCGCTGGGGATGCCGCGCATCAGGTCAGTCCGTTTGGCGCGCGCGGGGCCAATTCCGGGATGCAGGATGTCGACAATCTGGGCTGGAAGCTGGGCCTGGTGATCAAAGGGGCCGCACCGGATCGGCTGCTTGATACCTATGACGAAGAACGGGTTTACGGCGCAGATGAGAATATCCTGAACTCCACCCGCTCCACCGATTTCATCACGCCGAAATCAGCCATCAGCCATGTGTTCCGCAATGCGGTGCTGGATCTGGCAGAACGGTTCGAGTTTGCCCGGCCCCTGGTCAATTCCGGCCGCCTGTCCGTGCCCTGCACATATGACGGGCTGTCGCTGAACGGGCCGGATGCGCTGCCCGGCGGACCGGCCCGCACCCGTGTTGGCAGTCCTTGCCCGGATGCGCCTTTGGGGAGCGGGTTTCTGTTGCCGGAACTGGGCCATGATTTTGTGATCCTGACCATTGATGCGGATGCGCCGGATAGTTTTGAGGAGGATGGGGTCACCGCCCGTCGCGTGGCCCTGTCGGCGGAGGATGCTTCAGGCCTGTTGGCAGAGCGCTATCTGGGCGATGCCACCTCAGCCGTTTATCTGATCCGCCCGGACCAGCATGTCGCCGCCCGCTGGTCCAGTTTCAACGAAAGCGCCCTGCGCACTGCACTGCGCAAAGCCTGCGCGAAGGACTGAACCGATGAGCGATCTGATCACCGATGCTAATCTGCCCGACCCGGATGGATTTTACGCCGAGCTTCTGGCCGCACATGACGGCCTGAGCGAAGCGGAAAGCGCCGCCTTCAACGCCCGCCTGATCCTGCTTTTGGCCAATCATATTGGTGACCGATCAGTGTTGGCGCAGGCATTGGCAGCCGCAGGGCACAACGAAACCTAATCCGCCAAGCGCTGAGCCGCGCATCGCCGAGCCGACGGGACGGCTCGGCGATGCACGGCGGCCTTCGGCCTTGATTCCGCGTGGGGAGAGCCGGAGAGTTGCAAACTTGCTTTATGACGGCAGCCGGCTTTGTGAACCGGATGCAATCCTTGAAAGCAGAACGGCGACGAGTGGCAGTGCGATCAGCGCCGACGCAAGCAACATATCAGGCACCACGAACGCAGTATAAAAAATCGAGGCGCAATCAAGGCTGGCAATAAACAGTACCGCGCAGGTCACAGCGATACAGACCCACAGAGACATGCGCTCGTAAAAGGCGACACTACGGCTCACGCGCAGCACGCGCAAAGACATCGGCACGACGAAAATAACGAACACAAAGATCATGACGTTATCATCGCTGCCAGAGCTTAGCAGGTTGCGGCAATAGAATGGGCCGGTCTCACCCGGCGCAGCCAATCCCAAAGACAATTCTTCATAACGCAAGCCAATGTAGACCAGCCAAGCCAGCAGCATCAGATACAGGGATTTCAGGGCAGAGTGTTTGGCCATGGTATCAGTCTAGCAAATCGCAGGCGCGGAACGCACGCTCCGAATTTGCACGCCGGTTTTGGGTCAAGAAAAAAGGGCGCTCGAAAGAACGCCCTTCTTATAAACTTCCTGTCGGCCTCAGCCCTTTTGCAGCACGCGCCGACCAAGCAGTTCGGCAATCTGCACGGCGTTCAGGGCTGCACCCTTGCGCAGGTTGTCGCTGACACACCAGAGGTTCAGGCCGTTCTCGATCGTGGAATCCTGGCGGATGCGGCTGATGAAGGTGGCATAGTCGCCAACGCATTCGACGGGCGTGGCATAGCCACCATCCTCGCGCTTATCGATGATCATGATGCCAGGGGCTGCACGCAGGATCTCTCGCGCCTCATCGTCGTCAAGGAAATCCTCGAACTCAATGTTCACCGCTTCGGAATGGCCGACAAAAACCGGGACGCGCACGCATGTTGCGGTTACCTTGATGGCGGGATCGACGATCTTTTTCGTCTCGGCCACCATTTTCCATTCTTCCTTGGTCTCACCTGAATCCATGAAGACGTCGATATGCGGGATCACGTTAAAGGCGATCTGCTTGGTGAATGTTGCGGGGTCTTTCTCCTGACCGGGGACATACATGCCCTTGGTCTGGTCCCACAACTCGTCCATGCCGCCTTTGCCTGCGCCGGACACCGACTGATAGGTTGACACAATGACACGCTTGATCCGTGCGCGGTCATGCAAAGGTTTCAGTGCCACGACCATCTGTGCGGTCGAACAATTCGGGTTCGCGATGATGTTCTTTTTCGCATATCCGTCAATCGCGTCCGGGTTCACCTCTGGCACGATCAACGGCACATCGGGATCGTAGCGATACAACGACGAGTTATCGATCACCACGCACCCTGCCTTGGCGGCCTTGGGTGCGTATGTCTTGGTCGCCTCGGACCCGATGGCGAACAGGGCGATATCCCAGCCGGTGAAGTCGAACGTATCCAGATCGCCCGTCTTCAAAGTCGTGTCCCCGAACGAGCATTCCGTGCCAAGCGACTTGCGGCTGGCAAGTGCTGCGATCTCATCCACGGGGAACTGGCGTTCGGCCAGGATATTGAGCATTTCGCGCCCGACATTCCCGGTCGCACCAGCGACGACGACTTTGTAACCCACTGTTCTTCTCCTGATCTGGGGTTTGAACCTCTGGCTCAATACAGCCGACCCATTGCCATGGAAAGGGCAAAAGAACGCCCAAGCTATGAAAAGGGGATATCAATGCTTTCAAGATTCATGATCAAAAGCGCAGCTTTCTTCGCATTCGCCGTTCTGGGCGCACACTCAGCACAGGCCGCTGCGGTGCGGATCGAATGCCCGCTGCAGAAGGTCCGGACCGAGATCACCTCGCCCCTGCCATCGGGCTGGTGGCAGACGCCGCAGGTCGGCAGCCTGCAGGAAACCCGCATCGACAATATCGGCGGCGACAAGACGCTGATGTGCGGCTACTGGGCCTTTGGCAAGACCGTTTACATCATGCAGAAGGCGCCTGCCTCGATGCAGTGCCGCAAGGATGCCCGCGGATTTAGCTGCCAGAGCGCTGGTGTGGTCAGCAATGCACCGCGCACCCACTCCACAGGCGGCGTTGACCTGAAACAGACCTGGATCGTGGATCTGGAC
Organism: Halovulum sp. GXIMD14793; assembly: GCF_054457435.1. NCBI lineage: Bacteria > Pseudomonadati > Pseudomonadota > Alphaproteobacteria > Rhodobacterales > Paracoccaceae > Halovulum > Halovulum sp. GXIMD14793. The sequence continues at coordinate 14,546 of NZ_JBTLNE010000034.1, forward strand.
AATGGCAGCGTTGGCGGCAATGGCGGCGGCGGTGACATCTGGTTTCAGGCCAAGACCGCAACTGCGCGCTACCTGACACCGCGGAACGGCGCACGGATCGCCGTAGCGGGCAGTGGCTCGGTCGGATTGTCGGGATGTCGCAATGCGGGTTACACCGCCAACCCCATCGGCATCCCTCCGGTTGGAACCTATGTCTGTGTGCGGACCTCTGAAGGTCGCTATTCACAGTTCCGCATCAATGCTGGCCCTGGCCGCAGCCCGGGTTTGCTGAAGATCGGCTACACCACCTGGGCAAACTAAGTCCTGCAACCAGCCGTTGGGCGTGACCCAACGGCCACAGATATTGCGGCGCACGGCGATGTGATGGAGCCGATGCGCCGCAATTCCTATATTTCAGGTTGTGAAGGAGGGACCCGTCCCATGCGAAAGACCCTGAAAGCCCTTGCTGCCTTTAGTTTTCTGGCAATGCCCGCTCTGGCTGGCGCGCCGGAAATCGTGAATGCCGCGGCCCAGAAAGTTGGGGACAACTGGCGATTCGATGTGACGGTACGCCATGCAGACACTGGCTGGGATCACTATGCCGATGGTTGGACGGTCTATGCCCCCGACGGAACCGAGCTAGGGTATCGCAAGCTTTTGCACCCGCATGAGAGCGAGCAGCCCTTCACCCGGTCATTGGGCGGTGTGCGCATCCCGAACGGGGTGACGCAGGTAAAAATCCGGGCGCATGACAATGTGCATGGTGACGGGCCGATGTTCACGCTGACCTTGCCGTAGGGTCATCCAGCGGCGCAGGCCGTTTCAGTCGCGCGCGTAGATATCTTCGTAGCGCACAATGTCATCCTCGCCGACATAGGACCCGGTCTGGACCTCTATCAGCACCATATCGACCTTGCCGGGGTTTTCCATGCGGTGAACCGCGCCAACGGGAATGTAAACTGATTGGTTTTCCGTGATCAGCTTGACCTCGTCATCAATGGTGACCTTGGCGGTGCCTTCAACAACGATCCAGTGTTCGGAGCGGTGGAAATGGCTTTGCAGGCTGAGTGAGGCACCGGGATGAACCACAATGCGTTTCACCTGGAACCGGTCGCCAACGATCAGGCTTTCGAAAAAGCCCCAGGGGCGATGATCGCGGGGAAACTGCTGGGCCTGGGTAGACCCCTTTTCTTTCAGCGCTGTCACCGCCAGCTTGACGTCCTGCGCGCGGTTGCGATCTGCGACCAGAACCGCGTCGGGCATGGCGATGGCAATAATGTCGGTCAGACCGATGCCCACCAACTCCTGACCGCTACTTTCGGCCCTTAACAACGTGTCTTTGCAGTCAATCGACGTTGCCGGGCCCGCCGTTACGACCCCATCCGGGCCGGGCGCGTTCTCTCGCCAGACCGCATCCCAACCGCCAAGATCGGACCACATGCCGGAAAACGGCACGACCGCCAGATTTTCGGCGCGCTCCATCACAGCGTAGTCAATTGAGATATCCTCGGCCTTGGACCAGGGGTCCGGGGCAAGGCGCAGAAAACCAAGATCGACCTTCGCCTCTGACAGGGCGGTTTGAACGGGTTCGATCAATTGCGGCGCATGGGTTTCGAAGGCTGCGATGACATCGCGGGCGGCAAACAGGAAAATCCCGGCATTCCACAGGAAATGACCGGCTTGCAGCATCTTCTGGGCTGTCTCGGCATCCGGTTTTTCAACAAAACGGGTCAGTTCTACCGCGCTGGCCGACCCGTCCGGCACCGCCGCCAGTTCCAGATAGCCATAGCCGGTTTCCGGGCGATCCGGGGCAATACCAAAGGTGACAAGCTTGCCCTCTTTTGCCGCTTCAAGACCATGTGACACCGCCTGATGGAACGCCGCATTGTCCGGGATCACGTGATCTGACGGGGCCACCAGAAGCAAGGCGTCTAGGTCATCTGCAGCGACATGCAAAGCAGCCGCCAAAACGGCGGGTGCGGTATTTCGTCCCTCAGGCTCGATCAGGATGGTACCGGGATCGATGCCCGCACCGGTCAGCTGTTCGGTCACGATAAATCGAAAATCGGCGTTGGTCAGCACCACGGGGGCGGCGAAATTCAGCCCATTCGCAGACCCGGAAAGCCGCCGGGCGGAGGCTTGAAACAGCGTTTCTTCGCCCAACAGGCGCGAAAATTGCTTGGGGTAGCTTTTGCGCGATAGCGGCCAAAGCCGGGTGCCAGAGCCGCCAGCCAGCAGAACAGGCGTTATTGTGGGCATTTTTTCGTCCAACTCCCCTGACTGTGTTCGGAAATCTTGTCCGAAACCTTGCAATCGAAATACCTGCGGCCCAGCTTTATGACAAGCGTCAGTGCTATTGCACCTGCAATCCCCCCTCTGCTAGGGAGGTTGTAAGAAATTGTAAGAATACGTGAACCAGGGACCTTCCGAACATGACCGACCGCCCAACCAGCATCGACTTTGACGGCCTGATGCAATGCGCCCGAGGCGAAATGTTTGGCCCTGGCAACCCTCAGCTGCCTGCACCGCCAATGCTGATGATGGACCGGATCACCGAAATTTCGGACGATGGCGGCGAACACGGCAAGGGCCACGTGGTTGCAGAGTTCGAAATCAAACCCGACCTGTGGTTTTTTGAATGCCATTTCCTGGGGGACCCGGTGATGCCCGGCTGTCTGGGTCTGGACGGGCTGTGGCAACTGACCGGTTTCAATCTGGGCTGGCGCGGGATGCAGGGCAAAGGCCGCGCGCTGGGTGTGGGCGAGGTAAAGCTGACCGCGATGGTCACACCAGACACCAAACTGCTGACATACAATGTCGATTTCACCCGCGTTATCGACCGCAAGCTGAAGATGGGTGTCGCCAACGGCACAGTCATGGCGGATGGAGAGATCGCCTATACCGTCACAGATATGCGCGTCGGGCTGTTCCAGGAATAAGGAGGGCAAGGCGATGCGTCGTGTCGTGATCACCGGGATGGGCATCGTCTCATCCATCGGAAATTCACCCGAAGAGGTCACCCAATCCCTGAAAGAGGGGCGTTCAGGCATTTCCTTTGCCCCGGATTATGCAGAGCATGGGTTTCGCAGTCAGGTACATGGGCGTCCGGAAATCGACCTCGCCGCACATATCGACAAGCGCAACCTGCGGTTCATGGGCGATGGTGCGGCCTATAATTTTATCGCGATGCAACAAGCCGTGGCCGATAGCGGGCTAAGAGATGATGAAGTGTCTAACGAACGCACAGGGCTGGTGATGGGCTCTGGTGGTCCATCGACTAAGAACCTGTTTCAGGCGCATCAGATCGTGCTTGAAAAAGGCTCGCCCAAGCGCATGGGGCCGTTCATGGTTACCCGCGGCATGTCCTCGACCAATTCGGCTTGTCTGGCGACGCCATTCAAGATCAAGGGTGTAAACTATTCCATCACCTCTGCCTGTTCGACGTCGGCCCATTGTATCGGCAATGGGGTCGAACAGATCCAGATGGGTAAACAGGACATCGTCTTTGCAGGCGGCGGCGAAGAACTGGATTGGACCCTGTCCTGCCTGTTTGATGCCATGGGCGCGATGAGTTCGAAATTCAACGACACACCTGCCGTCGCATCCCGCGCCTATGATGCCAGCCGCGATGGTTTCGTTATTGCTGGCGGCGGCGGTGTCGTGGTGCTGGAAGAACTGGAACACGCCAAGGCGCGCGGCGCGAAGATCTATGCCGAGGTTACCGGATATGCGGCCACCTCGGACGGGTATGATATGGTTGCACCTTCGGGCGAAGGCGGCGAACGTTCGATGCGACTGGCCCTCGGCCAGATTGGCGAACGAAAGGTCACTTACGTGAATTCGCACGGCACCTCGACCCCGGTTGGGGACATCCCCGAGATCGTGGCACTGCGCAATATCTTTGGCACCGGCAACACGCCGCCCGTATCCTCCACCAAGTCGCTGACCGGTCATTCACTGGGCGCAACCGGTGTGCAGGAGGCGATTTATTGCATCCTTATGCTGCAAAATAGCTTTGTTGCCGCTTCGGCACATATTGACGAACCGGACCCGGAATTGAACCCTGGGGAGGTGGTTATGCAACGTATGGATAACGTCGAGCATGACACGTTGATGAGCAACTCCTTCGGCTTTGGTGGCACAAACGCCACTTTGGCCCTGTCGAAATATCAGGATTAACCCGATGACACAGCTGATGCAGGGAAAACGCGGCCTGATTATGGGCGTGGCCAATGAGAAATCCATCGCCTGGGGCATTGCCAAAACCCTGGCCGAACATGGCGCAGAGCTGGCCTTCACCTATCAGGGCGAGCATTTCGAAAAGCGCGTGCTGCCCTTGGCTGAGGGCATCGGGTCACAAATCATTCTGCCTGCGGATGTGCTGGACGAGGGATCTCTGGATCGTCTGTTCGAAAGTCTGGCAAGCGAATGGGGTAGCATCGACTTTCTGGTGCACGCCATTGCCTATTCCGACAAAGAGGAACTGACCGGCCGGTTCGTAAACACCACACGGCGCAATTTCAGCCGGTCGATGGAAATCTCGTGCTATTCGCTGGTCGATCTGACCCGGCGCGCCGCCCCTTTGATGAAAGACGGCGGATCCATCGTCACACTATCCTATATCGGCGCGCAACGGGTGACCCCTAATTACAACGTAATGGGTGTGGCCAAGGCGGCGCTGGAAAGCTCGGTCCGGTATCTGGCCAATGATCTGGGGCCGGACCATATTCGGGTTAACGCGATTTCAGCAGGGCCGATGCGGACCTTGGCTGGTGCGGCCATCGGCGGCGCGCGCCGCATGTTCCGCCATTGCGAAGAAAACGCGCCACTGCGCACCAACGGCACGCTAGAGGCGGTTGGCGGCACCGCGCTTTATCTGCTTTCGAACCTCGGGGCCTGTACCACCGGTGAATGCCTGTTCGTCGATGGCGGCTACCACGCGGTCGGCATGCCGCAGGTCGATAACCTGTAGGGCCGTCTTCGCGTTAGTCTTTGACTGCGAAGCCATGCCGCACCCCTGCAGGGCAAATATTCGCGAAACCGTCACATCTCTGTTCAATAAGGCGCGTCTTATCCCTGCAGCATTCTAGGGAGCCGCTGATGTTTTCGCTGCAGGGACAGAAAGCCCTGATTGTGGGTATCGCCAACGATCATTCCATCGCCTGGGGGTGCGCCAAGGCCTTTCATGCGATGGGGGCCGATCTGGCGATTACCTATCTGAACGACAAGGCAGAACCCTATGTCCGGCCCCTGGCTGAGCAGCTTGGCGCGGACATAGTGATGCCGTTGGATGTCGCAAAACCGGGCCAGCTGGAGGCGGTATTTGACGAGATCACCACCCGTTGGGGGCGGCTGGACACAGTCCTGCACTCCATCGCCTTTGCACCAAAGGATGATCTGCATGGCCGGGTCATTGACTGTTCCGCCGATGGTTTTGGTCTGGCAATGGATATCTCGGTACATTCTTTCCTGCGCATGATCCGGCTGGCCGAACCGTTGATGCCTCGGGGCGGCACCTGCCTGTCTGTGTCGTTCTTCGGCGCGTCGCGCATGGTCCGGCATTACAACATGATGGGTCCGGTCAAGGCGGCATTGGAAAGTGCCGTTCGTTATGCCGCCGCGGAACTGGGCGAAAAGGGCATCAGCGTGCATGCCCTGTCGCCCGGACCCATGGCAACGCGTGCCGCCTCCGGCATTGACCATTTCGATGAGTTGCTGGCCACCGCAACAAAGCGCGCGCCCACCCATACCTTGGCGACCATCGAGGATGTCGGCGCGATGGCCGCTTTCCTGGCCTCGCGTGAGGCCAGAAACATGACTGGCGGCGTTCATGACATTGACGGCGGCTTTTCAATCACCGCCTGAGGAGGCCTGATATGGCAAATCTCTATGATATTTTCGACCTGACGCAGCAGCCCCGGGTGACGAGCGGCGAAAGCGATACGATGACCAAGTTTCAGGCGGCGCTTGCGCAGAGGTCGGATGAATTCGCTGCGATGGGGACAACCGGCGATATCCTTGCCACGGCCTTTGGTCGCCACGGCCAGCGCATTCTTGAGACCCATTCGGTACGCGCAAAGCAGGGGCTGGCCGATCTGGCGGCCCTGACAAGCGATCTGGCAGACGCGCGCACCGATCGCAGCCTGCCAAAGCAATGGAGCAGCTATCTGCAGGATGCCGCAGAACGCATGGTGCTGACCCTTGATATCCTGCGCCAGCGCGGCGACATGTTTCTTGAGCATGAGGCCGCTGGCTGTCCCCCGGTGCTGGCCTATGACTATGAGACCGTCATGGACGGGGCTGATCTGCCTTATCCGTCGAACTATATGTTGCTACGCATCATCCCGCCCAAAGGGGTGAAGGTGCTGGACTGGAAACGCCCTTATATCATCATCGACCCGCGCGCCGGGCACGGGCCGGGCATTGGCGGCTTCAAACGTGACAGTCAGGTCGGCGTTGCCCTGCGCGATGGTCATCCGGTCTATTTCGTTGCCTTCCGGCGGGAACCGGAGCCGGGGCAGTATATTTCCTATGTCACACGGTCCGAAGCCGCCTTTGTGCGCGAGGTGATGCGCCGCCACCCCGATGCCGCCATGCCGGTGATCACCGGCAACTGTCAGGGCGGTTGGGCCACACTGCTGCTGGCGGCGACCAATCCTGATCTGGCCGGTCCGGTCGTGATCAATGGCGCCCCGGTCGCGCCATGGTCGGGCGAGGTGGGTGAAAATCCAATGCGCTACAATGCCGGTGTGACGGGCGGCACCTGGATACCCATGGCGCTGTCCGATATCGGCGGCGGCATCTTTGACGGCGCGCATCTGGTGCAGAATTTCGAGATGTTGAACCCCGGTCGCACGCTGTTCCGCAAATATACCGATCTGTTCCGGGACGCCGACACCGCCGCCGACCGGTTTTTGGAATTCGAACGCTGGTGGGGCGGGTTCTTTCTGCTGAACGAGGCGGAAATCCGTTGGATCGTCGAACAGCTTTTCGTCGGCAACCGGCTGGTCAAGAACGAAGCGCGGCTTGAACCCGGCCGTCCCATCGACCTGAAAGCGATCCGCGCCCCGATCATCGTTTTTGCCAGCCATGGCGACAACATCACCCCACCCCAGCAGGCGCTGAACTGGATCACCGAGACCTATGCCGATGTGAATGAAATCCGCATCCGGGGTCAGCGCATCATCTATATGGTGCATGAAGAAGTTGGGCATCTGGGGATATTTGTGTCCTCAAAGATCGCCAAAAAGGAACATTCAGAGGTCGCCTCGACCCTGAAAACCATCGAGGCGCTCGCGCCGGGCCTTTACGAAATGACCATCGAGGAGGTGGACGAAAGGGACGGGCACAAGCACTTTACCGTTGGCTTTGCCGAGCGCGGTTTTGACGACATTCGCGCGCTGGATGACGGGTTCGAGGATGAGCAGGCCTTTGCCGCCGTCGCCCGCGCCTCGGAGGTGCAGGCACAGCTTTATGATACGCTACTGCGGCCCGCGGTTCAGAGCATGGTCACCGAAACCGGGGCCGAGATGTCGCGCGCCCTGCATCCTCAGCGTCTGACGCGGGCGCTTATGGCCTCGCGCAATCCGCTTATGAAGCCGCTAGAGGCGGCGGCGAAGACCGTGACCGAAAACCGGACCCGGGCCGAACCTGACAATCCGTTTCTGGCGGCGGAGGCGCTGTGGGTGCAATCGGTGGAACAGGCCATCGATTTCTGGCGCGACACCCGCGACATGCTGACCGAGATGACCTTCTACAGCAGCTGGATGACCCCATGGATGCGCCATTTCGGGCGCAGTCACGAGGCCCGCCGCACCCTGAAAAACGCCGATGAGCTGCGCGCCCTACCCGAAGTGGCACAAGCGCTATACAGCATCGGACGCGGCGGGTTTGTCGAGGCGGTGATCCGCATGCTGGTGCTGCTGGCCGACAATCGCGGCAATGTGCGGCGTGATCGTCTGGAACGGGCCAGCCGGGTTCTGACGCAGGATGAGCCGTTCCGCTCGCTTGGGGCGGATCGGCGCGCTATGATCATCCACAATCAGACCCTGATCGCGACCTACGAACCGGAGCGTGCCATCGACACCCTGCCTGATCTGCTGCCTGACCCGGAAGAACGCGCGCTGGCCGCGCGGGTGGTCCGCTATGTGCCCGGCCCGGTGGCAGAGATGTCACCCGAGACGCAGGCGCTGCTGCAACGGTTTCATAACGTGTTGGGCCTGCCGCCGGTTGCCGAAGATGTGACCGAGGACCCTTTGGCCGCAGCGACGGTCCCTGCCAAAGCCGCTGATACCTTGCCCCCGGACGTGCCATCCGCGACAGAGGCCGCTAAAAAGCCAACACCGCGCTGCCGCGCCAATGGCGCCGCACGGTCCGGACGCAAACCGCAAGCGAATGATGCGACATGAAACTGGTGAACCGCACCTTTGATGAACTGCAGCCCGGCGACGTGGCCGAACTGGACCGGCTGGTCACGCTGGATGATCTTTGCATCTTTGCCACGGCGTCGGGGAATTTTAATCCGATGCACCTGCCGCATGAGGACGGGGATGGCGATGGGGCGGTGGAAAACGTCGCGCCGGGGATGTTTGTCGCCTCGTTGATATCGGCGGTTCTGGGCACGCGCTTGCCGGGGCCTGGCACACTTTATCGTCGTCAGAGCCTTGAGTTTCATGGCCGGGTCCTTGCCGGCGAAGATCTGATCTGCCGTGTCGAGGTGCTGGAAAAGCTGGATGACGGCGGTGTGCGCCTGTCGACGGAGGTCCGGCGCAAGACCGACGACACGCTGGTCCTGTCCGGGCAGGCCGAAGTAACAGCCCCGACCGCCCATTTTGATCGCAGCGATATTGAGGTGCCGGGCCTTGTCGTGCAGCGCCATCGCCATTTTGATGCGCTTCTGGACCGCGCGCGCCCGCTGCCACCCCTGCCCACTGCGGTGGTGGCCCCGGATGACCCCAAATCCCTTGGCGGCGCGCTGCTGGCCGCCCGGGAAAGCCTGATCGTGCCGATCCTTGTCGGGCGGGCCGAGGGTATCCGCGCGGCGGCCGACGAGGCCGGGTTGGATATCTCGGAATTTGAGCTGGTCAACGTGCCGGGCGGCGACAAGCTGGCCGCCGCCAAAGCCTGCGATCTGGTGCATGAAGGACGCGCAGCGGCTTTGATGAAGGGTCATCTGCATACCGATGATCTGCTGGTCCCCATGCTGGACAAGGCCAAAGGTCTGCGGATCGGGCGGCGTTTCACCCATGTGTTTGTGATGGACGTGCCCGGACAGGCGGCCCCGGTGATGGTCACCGATGCCGCGATCAACATCGCCCCGGACCTGATGACAAAGGCGGATATCATCCAGAACGCTATTGATCTGGCCCTGTCGCTGGATATGGAACCGCGCGTCGGAATCCTGTCTGCGGTCGAAACGGTGACCCCCTCGATCCAGTCCTCTATCGATGCTGCCGCGCTGTCAAAGATGGCGGATCGCGGTCAGATCAAGGGCGGGCTGGTGGATGGTCCGCTGGCGATGGACAACGCCATTGATCGTTCTGCCGCTAAGACCAAGGGGCTTGGCGGGCAGGTTGCCGGGCGGGCCAATATTCTGGTGGTGCCGGGCATTGATGCGGGCAACATGCTGGCCAAGCAGCTGTCCTTTGTCAGCCATGCCGAGGGGGCGGGGCTGGTGCTGGGCGCCAAGGTACCGGTTGTTCTCAACTCCCGCTCCGATAGCAAGAAATCGCGGCTGGCCTCCTGCGCTGTTGCGGCGATTCACCACGCGCGGCAAACCGGGATCGAGGTATGACCGGCGCGATCCTGACGCTGAATGCCGGGTCGTCCTCGTTGAAAGCAGCTGTCTACGCGATCACGGCAGATGAGCCGACCCTGCTGGCCAGTGGCCAGGCCGACCGGATCGGTCCCGACGGGGCGCTGCGCCTGAAACGGGCCGATGGGCAGGGGATCGAGGCTGCGGGCGGCGCGCTGAACACTCATGCGGAAGCGTTGCGAACCCTTTTGGCCAGCCTGCAGGCGGCGTTTCCCAGGCTGGAGTTCCAGGCAATCGGCCACCGCGTTGTCCATGGCGGCGCGGTTTATGACGCACCGGTTGTCCTGACGGATGATATCCTTGCAGATCTGGACCGCCTATCCCCCTTTGCCCCTTTGCATCAGCCGCATAATCTGGCCGGTATCCGCGCCGCGATGGATGCCTTTCCCGGCGTGCCGCAGGTTGCCTGTTTTGACACGGCTTTCCACCGCAGCCATCCGTTCGTGAACGATACCTTCGCCCTGCCCCGCAGCTACTATGAGAAGGGCGTGCGCCGCTATGGGTTTCACGGGCTAAGCTATGACTATATCAGCGGCGAGTTGGCCCGGCGTGATCCGGCGCTCGCCGAAGGCCGGGTCGTGGTCGCCCATCTGGGCAACGGGGCATCGATCTGCGCGATGCGTGATGGGGCCTCTGTCGCTTCGACCATGGGGTTTTCGGCGCTGGACGGGCTGCCGATGGGAACACGCTGCGGACAGCTTGACCCCGGCGTGGTGCTTTACCTGATAACCGAGGAAGGGTTGGATGCAGACGCCATTTCCGACCTGCTTTACAAACGCTCCGGTCTGCTGGGCCTTTCGGGCCTGTCCAATGACATGCGCGAATTGGAAGCCTCTGCGACGCCGGAGGCCAAACAGGCCATCGCCTATTTTACCTTCCGCATCCGGCGCGAACTTGGTGCAATGGCCGCGGCCCTTGAGGGCCTTGATGCGCTGGTCTTCTGCGGCGGCATTGGCGAAAACTCAGCCCGCATCCGGCAAGAGGTCTGCGCCCCGATGGCCTGGATGGGGATCACCTGCGATGCAGAGGCGAATGCGCAGAATGCGGTCGTTATATCGACTGCGGACGCACCGGTCAGGGTCATGGTCATCCCGACCGATGAGGAACGGGTCATCGCAAGGGCAACCGTGAACCTGATCTGACATGTTCCCGGCCCATTTACGGCCCACCGACAGCGCGGCGTGCCGTTTTATTGCGCTAAAGCGTCATGCGAAAAACCTGAATCATCTAACGCTGCCTGAAATCAGAGATTTCAACGCGTTAGATGATGCCTGATGTCTCAAGTATTTCGCGAGACGCTATAGCTTCAGCCCTTGATGATGCGGCGACGCAGCCAGCCGGACAGGGTATCCATCAGCATCACAGTCAGAACCGTCAGCAGCATGTAATACGATACCTCTTCCCAGTCCTTCTGCGTGTTGATCGCCTGAACCAGCATAAGGCCAATACCACCGCCCACCAACGCCCCGATCACCGTGGCAGAGCGGGTGTTGGATTCCAGATAGTACAGCAGCTGCGACAGGATCACTGGCGCGACCTGCGGGATAACACCAAAGCGCATGCGTTGCGGTGCGTTGGCACCGGTGGATTGCACGCCCTCGACCTGTTTGTCGTCGATATTCTCCAGCGCTTCCGAGAAGGTTTTGCCGAAGGTGCCGGTATCGGTCATCAGAATGGCCAGTGATCCGGTCAGCGGACCGGGCCCAAACGCGCGGGACAGGATGACGGTCCAGATCAGCCCATCAACCCCGCGGAACAGGTCAAATAGCCGCCGCAGACCAAAGCGCAGCGTGCGCGCCGGCGCAAAGTTCGAGGCGGCAAAAAACGCAAGCGGCAGCGCAATCAGCCCGGCACCCATCGTGCCAAGAAACGCCATCAGCACCGTTTCGCCCATGGCCCAGGCCACTTCGGAATGCCGCCACATCTTGTTGGTCCAGAAATCCCCGGCCATGGCGGCAATATTCGACCGCTCAGGATCAACACGATCACCGCTAAAGGCCATCCCAGCCAGTTCAAGGAAGGATTTTCCATAGAACGGGCTGTCGAGGGTGAAAAAGAACAGCTCCCACCCGAACTGATAGCGGAAAGTCTCGGTCTTGGCCGGGGTCATAGAGAACCGCCAGCCACCTTTGTTGATACTGATTCGGTTACTTGCCAGGTTCATCCATTCCGGCACCTCTTTCCCATCCGGCAGGGTCGCGACGATCTTGCGGCCATCCAGTGCCACAGTCATCACCCCAAAATCCGGGATGGTCAGCAGGGCCGAGCCATCCGCAAGATACCGCACCTCGGCATCGCCTTGCAGATCAATCCGGGTTTCTGTCCCCATCTCGACCCATTCCGGGCCCGTGCCATCGGGATATTCGGCTTTGCGCTCCCCCTCAATCGAGGCCAGCACGTCGCCCGAGCGGTTGTTGCGGGTGATATGGGTCTTGTAGGACCAGAAATCACCCAGCAGGACCGCCGCATTATCAGGGCGCGCGCGTGACGCCAGCCCCGCCACATCAAAGGCGAAGAAGATATAGACCAGATACAAAAGGACAAAACCGGGCACCGCCAGCGATACCCATTTGCGCCGCGCAAAGGACCGCGTCAGCGCAGCCTGAAGTTGCGATGTGTCGGATTCTGCCATGCTCATTGCTGCATGTTTCCTTTCACCAGCCGCGCCCGGGCAACGGACGAGAAATGGTCGACGATGATGATGGTCAGCAGCAACAGGGCAAAGATCGCAACGACCTGATCATACTTGCCCTGCCCCCATTGCAGCGCCGTCTTAAGGTCATAGCCAATCCCGCCGGAGCCGACAAAACCCAAAATGGCGGAGGCGCGGATATTGATCTCGAACCGCAGCAATGCGTAGCTTGACCAGTTGGGCGCAACCTGCGGGAACACGCCGAACCACATCCGCTGCACCCAGTTGGCACCGGTGGAGGCGAGGCCCTCGACAGGCTTGATATCCGCATTCTCGGCCGCTTCGGAAAACAGTTTGCCCAGTGCGCCTGTGGTGTGAAAAGCGATGGCGATCATCGCGGGCACCGGCCCGGCGCCAAGCAGAAAGATCAGCACAAGGGCGATCACAATCTCTGGGACGGCGCGCATGATGTCCATCGTCCGGCGAAACACCGGGATCAACCTGGGCCACAGCGCCAGACCACGGGTCGATAGAAAGGACAGCACCATCGCCAGTAATGTGCCGAACAGGGTCGAGACCGCTGCAATGTTCAGTGTCTCGATCAGCGATGGTAGGAATTCTATGAACAGACCCGGCAGATTTCGCCAATTCGTGAATGCCTCGGAAAAGATCTCGGCAGGGAAGTCAAAGATCCGATGCAGGCCCTGAAAAAAACCACCGGCATTGCGGTCATTGGCAACCTGAAAGCCGCCGATCATCAACACGATGAAAAGCGCCAGAAGGATACCGCCATAGAGGCGCTTGCGGCGGACCATTGACAGGTAAACTGCCGTATCCGGTGATGTGGCTAGGGTCATAGGAGGTCAGTTCGGTAAGGGGCCGGGGGCAGGCAGATTGCCCCCGGCCATTGGTTGGATCAGGAGCCGGATTTGATCTTCTGACGACGGACTTCGATGATGGTCTCGTAGTAGTCGTGCGTGATCGGCAGGAAGCCAGCGGTGTCACCGGCAGCAACGCCATATGCACAATCGGCGTCTTTTTCCTTCAGACCGGCCATCAGGGCGGTCATCTTGACTTTAACGTCTTCCGGCAGGGCCTTGCGCAGAACGATCGGACCTTCAGGGATCGGCTTGGAGCGCCAGATTTCAACCAGATCGTTCATGTCGACCAGACCGGCATCAACCGCTTTGCGCAGCGCGCCCGAGTTGTAGCCGTCTTCCCAGTTACCCTGGCCGTCGGCCCAGGTCACACCGCCGTCGATGTCGCCGTTGTTGACTGCAACGATGGTTTGCTCGTGACCGCCGGTGAATTTGACTTCCCCGAAATAGTCGCCGCTTTCCATGGTCTTGCCGGTCAGCTGCGGGATCTCAACCGACGGGATCAGGTAGCCGGAGGTGGAGTTCGGGTCACCGAAACCGAAGGACTTGCCAGCCATGTCTTCCAGCGAGTTGATGTTGCGATCTTTGCGGGCAAAACCGATGGAATGGTAGGTGTAGGACCCATCCAGGTTCGCCTTCACCAGCACAGGCTCAACCGCGTCTGCATCGGTCAGGTAGATTTTGGCATAACCGGACGCGCCCAGCCATGCCATGTCGATGGTGCCGCCCAGCAGGCCCTGGATCACGCCGTCATAGTCAGCCGGGGCGAACAGTTTAACGGGCACACCCAGCTCTTCCTCGGTGTATTTGCGCAGGCACTCGTTCGAGTTCATGCGGTCCTGAGCGTTTTCACCGCCAAGGATGCCGATGTTAAAGCCAGTGATGTCCTGGGCGGCAGCGGCACCGGCAAATACGGTGGTCGCGGCCAGAATTGCGAGCAGTTTGTTCATGTTCGTCTCCAAGTTAGGGGGCCTGCCACGGTGGCATCGCCCCATGGCTACTCAGTCGCCCGCCAGGGCCACTTCGTATTCTTCTTCGGGTTCAAGCGAGGACAGCTCGGTCGAGGTTGCGGCCTCGCTAAAGCTGTCATCAGCCCCATAGATGTCGCGGGCGGCCCCGGCGGTCAGTTGATCAGGCGTGCCGTCAAATACGACCACACCATCGCGCATACCGATCACCCGGTCGCAATAGCGACGGGCAGTATCCAGTGTGTGCAGGTTGGCGATCACCATTCGGCCGTCTTCGGTCTGGATACGCTTCAGCGTGTCCATGACGATCTGGGCATTCATCGGGTCGAGCGAGGCAATGGGTTCATCGGCCAGAATGATCTTGGGATCCTGCATCAGCGCCCGGGCAATCGCCACACGTTGCTGCTGGCCACCGGACAGCGCCTCGGCCCGTTTGGCGGCCTGCTCGGCCACGCCAAGCCGGTCGAGAATTTCAAACGCGCGGGTGATATCCGCCTCGGACCAGAGGTTGAACATGGTTGTCATGGTGGACCGGCGGCCCAGCAAGCCATGCAATACGTTCGACGCCACATCCATGCGCGGCACAAGGTTGAACTGCTGAAACACCATGGCACATTGGTTTTGCCATTGGCGTTTCGCAGCACCTTTCAGGGCCAGGATATCTGTCCCGTCGACATTCATCTGCCCCGAGCTGGCATCCGACAGCCGGTTGATCATCCGCAAAAGCGTGGATTTGCCTGCACCGGACCGTCCGATTATACCAACAAACCCGGCATCGCCGAGTGAAAGTGAAATGTTGTCGACCGCGGCTTTGTTGCCGAAAATCTTGCTTACGCTGACGATGTCAAACTGCATTAAATCCTCATGAGTTCAGAGGGCGTTTAGGGGCGCTGTGTGACGGAACGTCTGAGGTTTTGCGAAATTATTGCGTCGAATATGTAACGCTTTGATGACAGGAGCAGCCGCGTGCGGATACGATAGCAAGGCGATGTACGTCATCGGCCTAACCCTGCATGACCGGGTTCGACCAGGCTCGCCGCCTGGCAGCGTCAACCACGGTGACCCTGAGCCAGGGTGACCCCTCAGTCTTACCTAACGGCACTTCGGTTCTTGTCATCGCCACGCCATGAACGACGCTAGAGGCCGTTCCATGCCCCTGCAGCATCACCGAACAAACCGCAGAGCTTTCGACGATCACCGCTTCATCCGTGATTTCGATATGATGCAGGTCCGGCCCCTGCGAGGCATAGAAATCCCCCCGCTTCAGCGCGGCCAGAAGGGCATCCGGCGCATTCTCTTCCACCTTAACCATCACCCAGCCACCGAAATGGTCAGCGGCATGGAAATGCGCGTCATCCGTGGCGATGGCGCATAGGTTCCGCCCCTCGGACAGCAGCAGGTCAAGAATATGCCCGCCATCGGCGCGGTCACAGTTTACGGCACAGGTATGGTTGTAGATCTCAACCGCATGGGCCGCGTCAATGCTGCGCGCATCCTCCAACGTCAGGCCGGACCAATGCGGATGCGCAACCGCGACAAACGCCCCGGCATCCCGCGCCCGCGCAGCCAGCGCCGGACCGCTTTCCTGATCATCGACGGGATAAAACTCAGGCGTATTCGACGGCGCAAAATCCGGCGGCAACCCGACGGCCAGAATGTGCCACAACTCCCCATTTTCCATCGCGCCGGAATGCAGTTCTGCGCCCAGAATTGTGGTGAAGCGATCATCGCGGAATAGCTGTGTATCTGTGATCGGATAGTCATAGCGACCGACAAAGTGGTCTGTCAGGGCGATAAAGTCGTACCCCTCAGCCTTATAGCGGCGGCACACTTCCTCTGGCTCTAGGGCGCCATCGGATTTATTCGAATGTGTATGCAGGTTTCCGCGATAGAACTGACCGGGGGCGGAAAATGCGGACGGGATCATGGGAAAGCTCCGGCTTGATTTGCACTAAGCCCTTAAGGTCCACCGGCAACGGATTTGTGACAGTTGATGTGGCAAAACGCTGGTTTTTAACTGCTGCAAACTTCAGCGAAGCTTCATGCAGCTGTCATCATACGGATTCAATTCTTCCAGAGGGTCCGCCGGGTATCGTATCCAGCTAAAGAGGCCTCCTGATGAAAATCCGCCATTCTCTTGCCGCCGGTGTTGTCGCGCTTGGTGCCGCCGCCGCTCAACCCGTTCTGGCCGAAGAAGTCATTCTCGACCTGTGGTCGCGCGCCGACCGCTCCGGCCCCCTGCGAGCAGGGAACATCGTCAGCACCGCTGATCAGCTGAACCGGTATTTCGAGGCCGCTGGCTCCGACACAAGGGTCTCAATCAATCTGATCGAAACCAACGCCAAAGGCTTTGACGCCGACGCGCTTGAGCTGTTGAAAGCGCATTCGGTTGGGGAAACGCCTGACATCGTGGTCGCGGCGCATGAATGGATCGGCTCTTTTGTTGAGGCAGGGCTTGCCGCCAATCTAGAAGATCACATTGCAGCCAACGAAGCAATGTATGCCGACATGATCCCGGCGCTTTGGAACTCGGTGAAATATAAGGGCGAACGCTACGGCATCCCCCAGGATTCCGAGGTCCGTATGTTCTTTGCGAACAACGACATTCTGCGTGCCATGGGCAAGGATGAGGCCTTTATCGCCAGCCTGCCGGAAAAGGTAAACACCGGTGAGTTCACCATGTATGACTGGTGCGATCTGGCCGCCGAAGCCGTCGAAAGCGGTGCCGCCAAATACGGCTGGGTCCACCGCCCGAATGTTGGCCCGGATTTCCAGATGGCCATGGCGAGCTTTGGCATCGACATCTACAATGACGACGAAGCCAAGCTGCAGATCACCAAATCCGGTCTGACCGAATACTACACCTGGCTGAAGCACTGCGTCGATAACGGCTCTCTGCCTGCCGACATGACCACCTGGAGCTGGGATTCGACCCACGCTGCCTTCCGCTCGGGCGAGGCTTTGGGCAAGTTCCACGGCATCTGGAACGTCGGCGCACAGCTTGAGGCCTTTGGCCTGGAAGGCAAAGACGACTATTTCAAAAAGCTGACATGGATCAATGCTCCGGCTGGGGAAAAGGGCGGCGAGCCGAAGAACCTGTCGCACCCGATTGTCTATATCGTTGGCGATACCGAGCATAAGGATCTGGCCGCCCTGCTGGTCGCCATGGCCAGCCAGCATGTGCCCAACACGGCCCACGCCGTCGGCACTAACCACACGCCGATCAATTACGGCCAGACCGCCATGCCTGAGTTTCAGGAAAAGGGCTGGGCGCTGATTGCTGGCACGCCGATGCTGAAATATGCGGAGTTCATGCCGAACCACGCCAAGATCGGCCAGTATAACGCTATCACCTATACCGGTGTTCAGGCGGTTGAAACCGGCGAAATGACCCCGGAAGAAGCGGCCGAAATGGTCATCGAAGAGCTTGAGGTCGAGCTTGGCGATGACGTGATCATCACCGACTGATCTTTCATACAAAATGGACCCGCCCCGGTGTGCTGAACCGCGCACCGGGGCGGTGGCTTGCCCCCAATGAACCGCTCAGCGCACCGCATAAATATCGATCCGATCCTGTTTCTGGGACCGGCGATCGCGCTTTTGCTTGTGTTTTTTGTCGCGCCGATCGTGGTGAATATCCTTGTCGCCTTCTCGGACATGAACCAGACGGTGCGGTTTGAGGATTTCCCAACCACGCGGCAGTTCAACAAGCTGGGAAAATTCGATGACGAAGCGCTGCTGGGCATTTCGCTCAGGTCATCGTTTTTCAAGGCGCTGGCGCTGACCGGCATCTTCGTCTTTTTCACCCTCGCGCTGTTCAATGTCGGCCTCGCCCTGCTGCTGGCATTGATGACAACGGCTGTGCCGCCACGGATGGGTGCGGTGTTCCGCGCGATCTGGCTGCTGCCACGGATGAGCCCCTCGGTCGTTTACGCACTGCTCTGGCTGTGGGTCATCGACAGTTCGGAGCGCGGGTTGTTCAATCAGGTGCTGCTCTGGCTGGGGATGGATCCGATCAACCTGAAACTGGATCACCCCATGGCCGTGATCGTCGTGGCAAACGGGCTGATCGGGGCGTCGCTGGGAATGATTATCTTTACCAGCGCGATCCGCTCGATCCCCGAGCATCTGTTTCATGCCGCAAAGGCAGACGGGGCCGGGCCGCTGTCGATTGTGCGGCATGTGATCATGCCCGCGTTGCGCTGGCCGCTGTCCTATATCACGATCTACCAGTCGCTCGCCCTGCTGGTGTCGTTTGAATACATCTTCCTGATCATGGGCCCTGCAAGGTCGACCATGACTATGGCTATGCTGTCCTACACCAAGACACTTGCCCCACAGATCGGCGGCGGGGCCTATGCCTATGGCGCGGCGATTGCGCTGATCCTGATCGTTGTCGGGATCATTGTCGCCCTGGTGGCCTGGCGGCTGACCAATATGAAATCGCTCCTGCAGGAGCCCCGGATTGATGTGATGCGATGACGGATACGGCCACAGACTGGACCCGGCTGGCGACGCGCGAGGTTGCGCGGCGGCGGATTGGGCTGGCGGTAGTGACGCTGTTTCTGGCCGCTGTCTCGATCCCGATTGTACTGCCCTATTTCTGGATGGTGATGATCGCCTTTACGGCCAAGACCGGCGATGCAAACAGTGATACGCTTTGGAAAGCGCTGGCCATTCTGGTGCCGGTGATCCTTGTGATTGTCGTGATCCGGCAAGTCATCCCGGCGCGGTGGCGGCTTTGGGCCGGGCTGGGTGCGGTGGCGCTGATCGTCGGGTTAATCTGGATGGTGCTGGGCGACGATCTGCATCTGCGGAACTTTCGCTTCATGGTCAATCCGAACGTGATCGAGGATACCAAGGGCCAAGCAACCGCAGGCGGTCAGTACCCCTGGGTCTGGACGGCGTTTTTCAATTCGTTGCTGTTGGCGACAACGCAGATGGTGATCGTCGTAACGGTCTCGACCCTTGCTGGCTATTACCTGTCGCGCTTTGCCTTCAAGGGACGGGCGGCGTTTCTGCAAGGGCTGCTTGTGTTGCAGGCCTTTCCCGCCATCACGCTGGTCATTCCGATTTTCCTGATTGTCTACTGGGTCGGGCTGCTGAACTCTCTGGTTGCGCCAATCCTTGTGCTGACCGCGCTGGAACTGCCATTTTTCATCTTCATCATGAAAGGCTTTTTCGATGCCGTCCCCTGGGATATCGAAATGTCCGCCATGGCTGATGGCGCAACCCGGCAGCAGGCGTTCCGGCTGGTGGTACTGCCGCAGGTGCGCATGGGCATGATCGCGGTTGGGGTCTTTGCCTTTATCAAGGGCTGGGAAGAATACGTCTTTGTCACCGGGCTGAGCACTGGCAACTCCTACTGGGTGATGTCGACCTATCTTTACTATGTGCGAGAGGACGTGATGGGCGTGGATTACGGCCTCGTTGCGGCTGTGTCCGTGCTTTATGTTCTGCCCTCGCTGATCCTTTACCTGTTTGCACAGAAATACCTGACCCAGATGACAGTGGGCGGGGTGAAAGGCTGATCCATGGCGCGTGTTGAGCTGAAGAACCTGTCCAAGGCATGGGGCGAAGAGGTCGCCGTCGATGGCATTGATCTGCGGATCGAGGATAGGGAATTTGTCGCCATCCTCGGCCCTTCGGGCTGCGGCAAATCCACCACGCTGTTCATGCTGGCCGGGGTCTATAAACCGACCGGCGGCGAGATCCTGTTCGATGATGCCACCGTGAATGAGGTGGAGGCGCGCGACCGCAATATCGGCATCGTGTTCCAGTCCTACGCGCTTTATCCGAATATGTCGGTTCTTGGGAACATCATGTTCCCGATGCGCTTTCAGAAGGTCCCGGATGCCGAGAACCGCGCGCGCGAGATGGCCGATCTGGTACAGGTCGGGGCGCTGTTGGACCGCAAGCCAAGCCAGCTGTCCGGTGGTCAGCAACAACGCGTCGCGTTGGCCCGGGCCTTGGTCAAACGACCCAACCTTTTGCTGCTGGATGAGCCGCTTTCGAACCTTGATGCCACCTTGCGCCTGACCATGCGCGCTGAAATCCGGCGGATCACCCGCGAACTTGGCGTGACCACGATCCTTGTGACCCATGACCAGCTTGAGGCGACAACCATGGCCGACCGCGTGGTCTGCATGCGCGATGGCAAGGTCGAGCAACTGGGAACGGCAGAGGATCTGTATCAGCGGCCCGACACCCTGTTTGTGGGCAGTTTTATCGGTTCCCCGCCCATGAACATGGTGCAGGGGACAGTGCAGAACGGGCGGATGCAGGCAGACGGGCAGGCCATCGCTATTGATACCGACGGAGAGGTCACCTTCGGCATCCGGCCCGAGATGCTGCATGCCGGTGAAACCGGGCTGCCAGCAACCATCACGCAGGTCGAGGCGATGGGGCGCGAGACGCTGTATGGCGTCGACACGGCTTTTGGTTTCTTGCGCTTTCTGGAGCCGACCGCGCAGCCCCGCCATGCCCATGGGGACCGGCTGCACCTGTCATTCGATCCATCCGAAGCACTGGTGTTTGATGCCAAGGGCCACCGGACCGATGCCACTGCACGGCTGATGGAGGCCGCCCATGCCTGATATTATTCGCGAAACAACCGATGAGATGATCCCGCCTGACGAAGCATCACGTGATGCTGCTATCGCACTCAGCGGTGATCAGGATGTGAATGATGAACTGCGCGCCGCCTGGCCCTGCCTGAACACGATCGAGGCTTGCCCGCCCGCCGCCAAACTGCCGCCGCCCACAACCCTGACAATCGCGGCCTGGAATATGGAGCGCTGCAAACGGGTTGAGGACAGCGCCGATCTGATCCGCGCCAGCGGGGCCGATATCGTGCTGGCGACCGAGATGGATCACGGCATGGCCCGCTCGGACCAGCGCCACACCACCCGCGATCTGGCCAGGCTGCTGGGCTTTGGCTACGTCTTCGGGACAGAGTTTGTTGAGCTGGGAACGGGTGACGCCTATGAAACCGGCCTTTTCGCCGATACCCCGAACCAGCACGGCCTGCATGGCAATGCGATCCTGTCCCGCTATCCCCTGAAAGACCCGGCTATGCTGCCGGTTGAGGATGGTGGCACCTGGTTTGTCGGCGCGCCCAAAGATGACGGGCAGCTGCGCATCGGCGGACGGATGGCGATTGCCGCGCAGGTCAAGACTGCCGGCGGCAAGGTCACCCTTGCCTCGGTTCATTTCGAAAGCCAAAGCGATGCTGACGGGCGGGCGGAGCAGACAAAGCGCCTGCTAAAAGCGCTTGATAAGACCTATGACGAAGATGCCGCTGTCATTGGCGGTGATCTGAACACCAAGGCTTTGGCAGAGGCGGGGCTGGACCGGGCTGCAGTTCTTGCAACGCCTGAAGGGGCAGAACCATGCTTTGCCCGCTTTGCCAAGGCCGGGTTCGGATGGCAAACCGCCAATACCGGCTGGCCGACAACCCGCGCAGCCCCCGGCCGGCCTGTCAGCTATCCGCTGAAATCCCTCGACTGGATGTTTACCCGATCTGTGTCCGCAAGCGATGCACGTGTCATCGCCGCGGTTTCACCAAGGGGCGACTACCTGTCCGACCACGAATTGATCATCGCAAGGATCGCGCCATGAAACCGCACCTCGTCTGTCACCGGGGGGCCTCGTTGCAAGCCCCTGAAAACACCTTTGCCGCTGCCCGGGCAGCGTTGGACAAGGGCGCGCATGTGATCGAACTGGATGTCCGCGAAACCGCAGATGGCGGCCTATATGTGCTGCATGACCGGACGGTTGACCGCACCACAGATGGCAGCGGTGCGATTGAATTGATGACCGCCGCCGAGGTTGATGCGCTGGATGCGGGCCGCTGGTTCGCCCCCGAGTTTGAGGGCGAGCGGATCCCGCGCCTTGATGCTTATCTCGACGTCCTGAAATCCCGCAACGCCGGTGCCTATGTGGAGGTCAAGTGGTGCAACCCCGATCGTGCCACCGCCATAATCCGCGAGGCAGGCATGTCGGAGGCCAGCTTTACCTTTTCCTTCAAGCCGGAGATGCGCGAGGGGATGCGCCGTGCCGCCCCCGATATGCGCCACATGATCACCCTGTCGATTGCGCGTAACGTCTCGGTCGCGGCCTCGGTCTATGGTGCGTCCCTAGTCGAACTGACCCCGGCCGAAATGCGCCCCGGCGTCATTGAGGCCGCGCGCGAGGCGGGCATGCAGGTCATGGTGTATTACGAGGGCCGCGACCGGGCTGTGTTTCGGCGCATTGCTGATGCAGGCGTCGATTACATCAACCACGATCATCTGGATATCGCATTGTCCGTGCTGGAGGGACAGGCATGAAACTTGTCAGTTACAATATTCAATACGGTCTGGGATCGGACGGGCGCTATGATCTTGCGCGCATCGCCGCCGAGGTGGCCGAGGCCGATATCGTCGCCCTGCAGGAGGTAGACCGGCACTGGAAACGCTCTGGCATGGTCGACAGCCCGGCGGTTCTGGCCGACCATCTGCGGCATCATCACTATGTCTTCGGCGCAAATCTGGATATCGACGCCACGTTCAAGGAAGACGGACGTCTGCACCATCGCCGCAAGCAGTTCGGCACCATGATCCTTAGCCGCTGGCCGATCCTGTCCAGCCGCAACTTCCCCCTGCCGAAATGGGGCGACAGGCGCAACCATTCGATCCAGCAGGGCATTCTTGAGGCGGTGATCGCAACGCCGCTGGGCCCGATCCGGGTCTATTCCGTCCACCTTAGCCATCTATGCCCCGCGACCCGCTTGCCACAGATCGAACGGATCAAGGACATCCTGAAAGCGGCGCCCGAGGAAGGCGGTGCCTGGTGCGGTGGTCATCCCGACCCCAGTTCTGGCTGGCTGGAAGAGGATGAACCACCGATGCCAGAGGCGCATATCCTGATGGGTGATATGAATTTCCCACCTTTGTCCGAGGAATACGACACCCTGATCGGCCCTCGGTCGCAGAGCTATGGCCGCCTGACCAGTCGGCGCGGTTTGGTCGATGCCTGGGTTGAGGCGGGCCACGCCGAAGAAGACGGCTCTACCCACCCGGAGGCGCAAACCCGCATCGACCATTGCTTTGTCTCCGCCGATCTAGCCGACAAGGTGCGCAAGGTCTGGGTGGACGATCAGGCCAAAGGGTCAGATCACTGGCCAGTCTGGGTGGAGATGGGGGCGGGATAAGGGAGCGCACTGGTTAAGTGCCCGCAAGCGGCAGGGTCTTAGCCAACAATCCTTACCATCCCACCCTCCCAGCGACTGAGGATCCAGATCAGGTCTGGTAAGGCAAAGGCCACACAGCCCGCTGTCGGGTGCCGTGGCTTGCGCCACGCATGCAAAAAGATCGCACTGCCCTTTCCCGCGACAACGGGACCCATATTGTAGTCGATCACCCCAATCACATCATACAGCCGGTCCGCCCGCCGCAGTTTTTCCTCGCCCGGGCCATCAGCCAGGATCAGATGGTTATAGCGCGGGTCAGAAGGATCATCACACCAGGCCTGCCGCAACCCGATGGGCTGCGCCCCGGGCAGGCGAACTCGGTCCGGGCGGGCATAAACCTCAGTCAGGCGAAAGCTGCCGCGCGGGGTGATCATGTCGCCTTCGCCGCGTTTCTCGCCAATGCCATTGCGCCCGACAGCACAACAAAACCGCCGCCCTTGGAACAAGGCTCCCCAACGGGTGATCGTCAGGTCGTTGATGGAAGGATTGATGCGTTTCATGGTCCGGCTATCTGGTCAGGATTTGGGTCTGATGGCCAGATGGATTTTGTTAGGCTTGGTTTCACCGTCCACTGCCAGTCACCTCAGCCACGTTTTCCCGACATCTGCGCCGATTCGCGGATCGGTCCGAACACAGCGCTTGTAAGAATACGCAAAGATCGCTGACCTTTCTGTGAGAAATTCTTTCACTCCGTTTCAAGTCTGTCCTGCCGGACCGGTCAAATTGAAACAAACTGCAACGCAGCGACACGTCGCTGTGAAAGATTACCAACCCCGCTGGACCCGCGTGTCAATTCGCAGCATTTTGGCCCGCAACACGCATGATGAGGTCACACAGATGAGCAATCTGAAAAAAATCCTGATGGTCGATGATGACGAAGACCTGCGCGAAGCCCTGGCAGATCAGCTGGTGCTGACCGAGGAATTCGACGTGTTCGAGGCTGACAACGGTGCCCGCGGGCTGGAGCGGGCCAAGGAAGGCCATTACGATCTGGTGATCCTTGATGTCGGCCTGCCCGATATGGATGGGCGCGAGCTGTGCCGTCTGATGCGCAAACAGGGCGTGAAGTGCCCGGTGCTGATGCTGACCGGCCATAACACCGATGCCGATACCATTCTGGGTCTGGATGCTGGTGCGAATGATTACGTTTCGAAACCGTTCAAATTCCCCGTGTTGCTGGCTCGTATCCGCGCACAACTGCGCCAGCATGAACAGTCTGAGGACGCGGTCTTCAATATCGGACCCTATTCGTTCAAACCCGCCGCCAAAATGCTGGTGACTGAAGATGATCAGAAAATCCGTTTGACCGAGAAAGAAACCAACATCCTTAAATACCTCTACCGCGCCGAAAGCGGTGTGGTGGCCCGCGATACGCTGCTGCATGAGGTCTGGGGATATAATGCCGGGGTAACCACCCACACGCTGGAAACCCATATCTACCGGCTGCGGCAAAAGATTGAACCGGACCCATCGAACGCACGTCTGTTGGTTACAGAAAGCGGCGGCTATCGCCTCGCTTCCTGAATGGTTCCCTCGCGTGCCGGGGTCAAGGCGCGCAACCTCCCTGTTGGACTTGGCCCGGGCATCGCCCGGGTCTTTTTTTATTGCACCGGCTTTCGCAATGACTGGCACCAGAGCGTCACGCGAAAAACCTGAATCATCTAACGCTGCCTGAAATCAAAGATTTCAACGCGTTTGATGATGCGTGATGTTTAAGGTATTTCGCGAGACGCTTTAGCTTAGCTTTGCGACAAGAACGGTGGCTGGGCTATCTTGATGAAAGCGTTATTGGGCTAGAGCGCCGTCCTTGAAATCTGAATCGGTGGGATTCCCACGATGCGGATTTTGTGATTCACTATATTTGGAGGTGGAACATGGGCAAATCGCTATCACTGGATATTCGGGAGCGT
>NZ_JBTLNE010000035.1:0-39912 GCF_054457435.1 Halovulum sp. GXIMD14793
CTCTCGGCAGATTGCTGCGCAATCGCCTGCCGGGCAGTGACTGCCTGTCTGTCAAAGTCCGTCTGCTCAAGATCGCCTCCCGTTTTTGATCTTGAATCAAACAGGAGATGATTTGGGAATCCCCTAAATGCAGACGCCGCCTAGAATGATTGCTACTTTGTGTTGGCTGATACAGCCCCGATTGTTATTGCTATATCGTTTCGCCAACATTGAGCTGTATTGTCGGCTACCGACAGCATCAGCCATTTTTGCGTTGTTTTACAGCCCTGAATGGCACTAGGCCCCTGCGGGTATCACCCATACCGCTCAATAAACTCATCAATCGAAAGTTTGCGAATGTCTGGTAAGGCCGCGCGCAACTGGTCGTGGCTCCAGTCCCACCATTTGATGCGCTGCAGGGCCTCGGCCTGCGCTTCGGTGAAGCGGCGTTTCAGGTGCTTGGCGGGGACGCCGCCAACGATCTCGTAAGGGGCGACGTTTTTGGACACGACGGCTCCTGCCCCAACAACCGCGCCATCACCTATTGTGACGCCTGCCAGGATTGTCACGCCATGGCCGATCCAGACATCGTTGCCGATGGTCACCCAGTGATCCTTGCGCCACTGGAAAAACTCTGCGTCATCCTCGCCCAGATCGAACATCTCGGCGCGATAGGTGAAATGGTGCTGGCTGGCGCGCCAGGTGGCGTGGTTGCCGGGATTGATCCGCGCCCCTTCGGCGATTGAGCAGAACTTGCCTATTGTGGCCCAGACCACATTGCCGCCGCGCACGATATAAGAATAGTCGCCAAACTCGACCTCGCGCATGCTGACATCGGCCATAATCTCGGTCCAGCGGCCAAGTTTGCAATCAATGACGGTGGCGGTGTCGTAGATATTCGGGGCTTCGGTCAGGCGTTTCATGCAGGCACTTTCAATGGCAAATGGCGGAAGGCGACGGGAAGGCCGCCACGCAAAGTCAGGTCATAGAGATCAGGGTTGGTCAACCCGCGGGAGGCTTCGAATCCAAACCCCGGATCAACAATATGCAGCAGGCCAGAGATCACCCCACCATGGGTGACCACCGCCGGGCGCGTGTGACCCGCCGCAGCCACCTGTGTCAGTGCGGGCAGCACGCGCGCGGCCACGTCATCATTGCTTTCGCCCCCAGGTGCGGCATGACTGCGGTCGGCGAAGGACAGGCGGAGATGTTCTTCCCAATCCTCCAACGGCACGGGCGACAGCACGCGTTCGTGCAGCGGCTCAAGCACCATGAGGTCCAGACCTGCCTGCGCAGCGAACGGTTCCGCCGTCTGGATGGCGCGGCGATAGGGGCTGGAATAGATTGCATCGACGCCAAGCTCCACCAACCTTGGTGCCAGAGCTTGCGCCTGCGCAAACCCATCCTCGGTCAGCTCGGCCTCGGGATGCTGCGCCTGTGTCTGCGCGTGCCGGATCAGAAGGATCGTTGCCATCATTCAGCAGCGGTGCCCTGTATATCGGCCTGGGCGCCGATCAGGCGGATGGATTTATCCTCGATCCAGCGGACCTTGCCATCGATCACCTCAACCGGTTCAGACAGCAGCTTGATCCCCATCGCCCCGGCCTCTGGCAGATCAAGCCCCATGGAATGGGCGACAGCGGCGCGAAATCCGGGCTTGGGGTTCAGGGCGGGCCGAATGTCCCGGGTGCCCAGTTTCAGGTGATGCGCGATATCCCATTCCTGGGTCTGGCTGTCGATTTCGGTCACCACCCAGCAATGCATATCGCTGCACCAGTCACGTTTCTCTGCCGGAAAGAACGCCCCGGTGACATAGCCCGCCCGGATGCCGCACGCCCGCAGGGCCGCGATGAAATAGGTGTTGATATCGACGCAAGACCCTTCGGCCAAACCGCAGCCCAGCGCGGGCACTTCGTCCAACCCGTCATTGAACCGCTCTTCTGGATGGCCATAGGTAAAGCGTTCGGCGGTTGCACAAGCCACCGCAATGCTGCGGCTCAGATCATCGCCAGTGCCGGCATCCCCCACAGCCTCGGCCAGCAGATCCTCGGCCGCGCGGGTAAAGCGGGACGGGATCGGGGTGAACATCGCCTGCGGGTATGCCCCCGGCTGATCGTCATAGCTGTAGCGAAACAGGACCTGATCTGCGGTTGGCGCAACCAGCAGAACGGTCTGCCCGGTATGGGTTTCGGTAATCTCACGCACCGTACCGCCAGAGACATCGCTGCCCCGGATCGTGGCCTGCGGCGTATTCATCCCAACAGGTGCAATCAAGGGCGCACCAGTCGCTGCAACCTTTACCTCAACAACAAACTCAGACATCAGCCGACACGCCCCATTTCTCCGATAACCCGTTGCCGCACCTTAGCCGACAGCCAGTCAATGATGTAAACCATAAAGATGATCAGGAAGATGATCGACCAGGCTTCGTTCCAGCGATAGGCCGCGATCCGGTCAGACAGCAGGAACCCGATCCCACCCGCGCCGACAATGCCAAGGATGGTGCCAGAGCGGACGTTGGATTCAAAGTTATAAAGGATGATCGACAGGATCACTGGGGTGACCTGCGGCATCATCCCAAAACGCACAGCCTGTGTCTCGGACCCGCCCGAAGCCCGGACCCCCTCCACCGGTTTATTGGAGGTGTTCTCGATCGCCTCGGAAAACAGTTTGGCGAAGGTGCCGATTTCAGACACGGCAATCGCAAGGACCCCGGCCAGCGGGCCAAGGCCAAAGGCCCGGATGAATATCAGCGCCAAGATGATCGTCTCAAACGACCGGATCACGTCAAAGCCGCGCCGCGTCGTCATGCGCAGCGGCCAGAACCGGGTGATGTTCTTTGCCCCCAGGAATGACAGCGGAAAGGCAAAGATTGACCCCAGCAGCGTGCCCATGAACGCCATCGCCAATGTCTCACCCAGCCCATTCAGGATTTCCGAGAAATCCATCCAGTTGTCCCAGGTATGCGGCGGGAACATGAACGACATCACGTTGCCCAAACGCCCCAGCCCGGTCCAGATGCGCGCGGGTGAGAAGTTGAAGGCGTAAAGGCAATAGCAGAACAGCGCGACAAAGCCGATCCAGAGGGCGGTGCGCCGGATACGCACCGGCAACGGCGCACGAAAGGCCGTGGGATGCATGGCCCTGGCAGCAGCGATACGTTCCGGCGTCATGTCCGATCCTCCAACCCGATGACCCGGTGGCGCAGCTTTTCCGAGCCGTAGTCGATGACGATCACCGTCACCAGAATGATCACGAACAGCGCCGACAGATCGGTGTATTCCTGCAGGCTCATCGCCGTACGGATTTCCTGCCCCAGACCGCCAGCGCCGACATATCCGATGATAGACGAAGACCTGACATTGATCTCAAACCGCAGCAGCGTGTAGCTGATGATATTGGGCAGAACCTGCGGCACCGCTCCATAGCGGATCTGGTCAAACCAAGAGCCTCCGGCGGCTTTCACGCCCTCAAGCGGCCCCATGTCGATATTCTCGTTCACTTCAGAATAAAGCTTCCCAAGCGCCCCGGTGGCATGCAGCCCAATGGCCAGCACCCCGGCCATTGGCCCGACTGAGAAACAGAAGACAAAGATCAGCGCCCAAACCAGTTCCGGCACGGTGCGGGCGATCTCAAGGTAACGGCGCGTGATCCACAGCACCCATTTGTTGGGTGCCAGATTGCGCGCGGCTGGAAAGGACAACAGAAACCCGCCGATCACACCAAAGGTGGTGGCCATAAAGGCAATCAGGATGGTTTCCAGCAACAGCCGCAGCCACACCTTCCAGCGCCAGAACCATTCGGCAAGATCTGCGCCCAGACTGTCCCACCGCAAAATGGGCAGCGTCTTTTCAAGATATTCGCCCAATCGGGGTATGCCCGCCGGGATGATCCAGCGCTCCACCCGGTCGCCACCTGGCAGGGTGACGGGCGTCATCTTGAAGAAATCTGACATCCAGGCGGCGACCGCCAGAATGACAAGGAAAATCCCCATGCCCACCCACCAGTTGGTGCGGGCAATGCGGCGTTGCTCGGCATAAGCGCGCTCGAAGCTTTCGATTGCGCTCAAATGGCCAGAATCGGCTGTAAGGGTCATGGGATAAAAACGGGCGGCCCTGATGGCAGGGCCGCCCTTTGTCTGATCAGCTGTCGCGGCGCTGCTGCTTCAGCCAGGCGCGCATATCGACAATCCACTGGTAGCGGTCATGGCTGACACGCTTGAAGCCAACGTCGGGGTTCGCATCATCAGGATCGAACGAGGAATACAGCTTGTAGCCCTCAGGATCAGCTTCAGGGAAAGCCTCGATTGCGGCGGTCAGGTCTTCGATCATGTCTTCCGGCAGGTTCTTGCGGAAGGTCCAGGGGCCGGAGGTGATTTCCGGGCTTTCCCAGATGGTGCAAACCAAGCCAGGCTCGATCATGCCCTTGCTTTCCATCCGTGTGTAGACGGAGTTTTCAGGGTTGTTCATATAGGTCGATGCGGTGTCAAACGTACCGTTCACAACACCGGTCACGCCAGCCTCGTGGCTGCCGGAGAATGACACATTGCCAAAATGCTCTTCCGGCTTGAAGCCTTCGCGCTCAACCATGTTGAAGTAAGGAACGGCATAGCCCGAGGTGCTGTCCGGGTCCGCAAACGCATGGACCTTGCCCTTGGCATCTTCCAGGCTTTTGATGCCGCTGTCACAGCGGGTGACAACGATGGAGTAATAGCCGGTTGTGCCGTCCTGTTTCAGCGTTGTCAGCGTCGGGACAACATTGCCCTCGGTGGCGGTGTAGGCTGCCGCGTAGGAGGAGGAGCCGAAGCGTGCAACTTCGATCTGATCAGCGGCAATCGCCTGGATCACACCATCATAGTTGCCCGCGGTGAAGATTTCGACCTTAACGCCCAGCTCTTTTTCCAGATAGGCGCGCAGCGGTTCGTTGCGGGCCAGACGGTCCTTTTCGTTTTCGCCCGACAGGATGCCGAAACGAACGGTTTTGTAGTTGTCCTGCCAGCCTTCGGCGAGGGCCGGTACAGCGATCAGGGCCGCAAGGGCGGTGGTGGTCAGCAAACGCATTGGGGTTCCCCCTTTGGTTGGTTAATCCGCCGGCTCGGTGATCCGGGTGGCGGTCGAGGTGACGGCCTCATCAATTTCCGAAAGGTCGTCAGTTCCATAGATGTCGCGCACCACGCCAGCGGTCAGCTGGGCGGCACTGCCATCAAACATCACCCGGCCTTCGCGCATCGCAATGATGCGGTCGCAATAGGCCCGGGCGGTATCCAGTGTGTGCAGGTTGACCAGGACGGTCAGGCCGTCATCGACATTGATGGTGCGCAATGCCTCCATCACCTTGGTCGCATTGGCCGGATCGAGCGAGGCAATAGGCTCATCCGCCAGCATGATGCGCGGGTTCTGCACCAGCGCTTTGGCAATCGCCACACGCTGCTGTTGCCCGCCTGAAAGTGTGCCCGCGCGCTGCAGCGCCTGCGGGGCCAGATCCAGCCGATCCAGCGCCTCAATCGCCATGGTGCGTTCGGCATCGGTAAAGCGCATGGCCATCGCACTCAGAAATCCATGATGCGCCAACCGCCCGACCAGAACATTGGTCAGGACGTCCAGACGCTCCACCAGATTGAACTGCTGAAAGATCATGGCGCATTCGGCACGCCACTGCCTGAGCGCTTTGCCCTTCATCGCCGTGACATCGCGCCCATCGCATTCAATCTTGCCAGAGCTGGGCGGCGTCAGGCGGTTCAGCAAGCGCAGCAAGGTCGACTTGCCCGCGCCCGAGCGCCCGATGATGCCAACGAACTCTCCGGGTCCGATGGTCAGGTTTACGTTATCGACGGCCAGCGTCTGATCGAAGCGCCGGGCCAGATCGGTGATGGTCAAGGTTCCACGTTCCATGGCTCGGTCTGATAGGGGTGTTTTTTGAAAGCTCAGTGGCCCCGCGGCCAAAGTTCAGCGACAGAGATATGGCGGTTTGACGACACCAACGCACCTACTGCGTTGTTTTTTAACGGACGCAGCTGGGTCGGCGCGTCCGCGACACAATCCAGGGTTGTTTTTACTTGTTCCATCCGCCACAGAAGCGCCCCGGTTCAATAAAAACAATGACATTTCAGCGCCCTGCCCTGCCGACTGTCACGAAACCGCAAATCATCTGCAATAGAACCGCCACCAAACCGACACCGACCCTTTAACTGCGCGCGCTAACCAAAGGCCGATCTTTCCAACAAGGGGACTTAGGAAATGGCACTTCGTCACATGATCATCGGCGGCGCACTGGCTGCGCTCAGCGCTGTCGCAAGTATTGCAGAAACCTGGAAAATTGCCGTCACGGATGTGGAAGGTATGGAACGCCTGCAAACCGAATGGGGTCCGTTCAAGGCCGCACTGGAAGCGGCAACAGGTGAGACCTTTGAATTCTACGCCGTAAACTCCCGCACCGCAGCGGCCGAAGCGCTGCGCGGCGAGAACGTGGATTTCGTGATCTCCGGCCCGGCCGAGTACATCGTCATCAACAAACTGACCAAGGCAACCCCGCTGATCGGCCTTGGCCGCCCGGACTATCACTGCGCCATCGTGGTGCGCGCTGATAGTGGCATCAACTCCATGGCTGATCTTAAGGGTCAGAAAGTGGCGTTCGGCGATATCGGGTCGACCTCCAACATGCTGTGCCCAATGCAGTTGATGGCGGATTTCGGTGTTGATCCGGTGAACGATGTCGAAAAGGTCCACACCTCACGCAACATCGCCCACGAATCGCTGAAGAAGGGTGATGTCGCGGCCATCGGCACCAACGCCAATTCCTGGATCAACGGGGCGCGCAACAAAGACGACAGCGTGCCTTACGGTTTCTTCAAGATGCTTGCGCGGTCCGGCGATCTGCCCAATGACATGATAATGGTCGGCGCGCATGTCCCGGCCGAGGCTGCGGCCAAGGTTCGCGACGGTATCCTGAACAACAAAGAAACCGTCATCGCCGGGATCACCGCGCATGAGGAAAATGACAAATATGTCGGCATGGATCTCGTGGCCATCGAAGACGGTGCCTACAACATCGTCCGTTCGATGTATTCCAACGCGGGTTACCCGCAATTTGACAACTTCATCGGCGAATAATGCCGCTGGATGTAAAAACCGTCGGGGCGGTGGACGCCCCGACCTCTGGCCTCGATCTTGAGGTCACCGGGCTGTCCAAGCGCTATGCGGACGGCCCTTGGGTTTTTTCAGGCGTCGATTTCAAGGTGCAGCGCGGGGAATCGGTTGCCCTGGTCGGCTCTAACGGCACCGGGAAATCGACGCTGTTGCGCTGCTGTCTGGGGCTGTTGCCCGCGACCGAGGGACAGATCAGGTTGCTGGATCGCGACTGGTCCACCATGAAGCCGTCGGATCGCCGGGGTTTGCGTGCCCGCACCGGGCTTGTTGCGCA
The DNA here is from genome assembly GCF_054457435.1 of Halovulum sp. GXIMD14793. Taxonomy (NCBI): domain Bacteria; kingdom Pseudomonadati; phylum Pseudomonadota; class Alphaproteobacteria; order Rhodobacterales; family Paracoccaceae; genus Halovulum; species Halovulum sp. GXIMD14793. The sequence continues at coordinate 7,399 of NZ_JBTLNE010000035.1, forward strand.
AAAGCACAATCTGGTGCCGCGCCTGTCGGTGCTCAGCAATGTCGTGCACGGTCTTTTGGGCAGCACATCCGGTCCACGCTACTGGCTGCAGGCGCTTGCCCCGGCAGAGGCGCGCGACCGGGCGATGGAGGCTCTGGCCAAGGTCGGCGTGCAGGATTTCGCCCTGCGCCGCGCCGAACGTCTGTCCGGCGGGCAGTCACAGCGCGTCGCCATTGCCCGGGCGCTGGTGGGCGGCCCGCGTATTCTGGTCGCGGATGAACCCACGGCTTCCCTTGATCCGGCAGCGGGCGAAGAAGTGATGGAGCTGTTCTTCGATCTGGTCCGGCGCGAGGGTGTTACGGTGATCTTCACCTCTCACAATATCGACCACGCTCTGCGCTATGGCGACCGGGTGCTGGGGCTGGCTGGCGGCGGGCTGAGCCTGTCACGCCTAACCAGTGACCTTAGCAGCGCTGATCTGAGGGGGCTTTATGGCTGACATCACAACACCCGCCCGGATTGAGCGCATCGGCGCAGGCCGGTTCCTGCCCTATGCAATCTTGCTGGCCCTACTGGTCTGGTCCTTCGATGGGGCTGGCTGGTCGCTGGAAAAGCTGGCAAAAGCCCCACCCTCCATGGCGGATTTCCTGTCGCGGGCCTGGCCGCCCTCCACCGATAACCTAAGCCGGTTGTCCTGGAAAATGCTGGAAACCATGCAAATCGCCATAGCCGGGGCGGCTGCCGGGATTGTCCTGTCGCTGCCCATCGCCCTGCTGGCGGCGCGCAAACTGGTGGTCGGGCGTTGGGTCAACGGCGCGGTGCGCATCTTTCTGGGATTTCTGCGCGCTGTCCCCGATATCGCCTGGGCGCTGGTCTTTGTCGTCGCCGTCGGTCTTGGCCCCTTTGCCGGGATGCTGGCCATCATGGTTGACACGATCGGCTTTTGCGGCCGGTTCTTTGCCGATGATATGGAAGGCGTCGATCAGGGCCCGGCCGAGGCGCTGACCGCAACAGGTGCGAAGCGGCTGGATGTGGTCGCCTGTTCGGTGATCCCTGCTGCGATGCCCGCCTTTGTCTCGACCTCGCTTTATGCGCTGGAAAAGGCCGTCCGCTCTTCTACTATTCTGGGGCTTGTCGGCGCGGGTGGGATCGGGATTGAACTGAAAGTCGGCTTTGATCTGTTCGACTATCCGACCGCGATGACCGTGATCCTGATGATCGCCGTTGTCGTCATCGCCGTCGAACAGCTTGGCGTCTGGGCACGCAGCCGCATCATCGGAACGGAGAGATAGCCATGAACCAGCAAACACAAGACATGACCGCAGATACCGTGATCACCGGCGCGCAGGTCCTGCTGGAAGATGGGCTTCAGGATGTGAGCGTTACCGTATCCGGCGGCAAAATCGTGGAGATCGGCACAGACCGCCCTGCCAGCCACCGCATCGACGGGCGCGGCCTGATCCTGGCCCCGGCATTGGTCGATATCCATGGCGACGGTTTCGAACGCCAGTTGATGCCGCGACCCAAGGTGTTCTTTCCCACCGATACCGCCATTCTGGAAACCGACCGGCAACTGGCAGGCAACGGTATCGGCACGGCCTATCACGCCCTGACGCTCAGCTGGGAACCGGGCCTGCGCGCCATCGACCGGGGGGCCGAGTATATGGCCGCGCAAGACCGGCTGGAACCACGCCTGACCGTCGATAACCGCATTCAGCTGCGCTGGGAAACCTTCGCCTTTGAAGCGCTTGATCTGATTGCCGAACGGCTGCAAGGGCCCAAGCGCCCCTCTATCGCCTTTAACGATCACACCACCATGGCGATGCGGGCGTTTGATATTGATGTCACCGACCGCCCGTTTGAGCTGTCCGAGGCCGAGATTGCACCGCTGTCCGACGCACGTATGAAACAACGCTGCGCGGGCAATGCCAAACGCGCCGGGATCAGCGAGGATGAGTATATCGCGCTGCTGTCAAAGGTGTGGGACCGCCGGGACAGGGTGGATGACACCATCCGGCAGGTCGCTGCACTGGGGCGCGACGCGGATTCCCCAATGCTCAGCCATGATGACAGCCAGCTGGAAATGCGGGACTATTTCGCCGGGCTTGGCGTCAACATAGCCGAGTTTCCAATGTGCGATGCCACAGCCCAGGCCGCTAAGGCACGCGGTGAATGGGTGGTTCTGGGATCGCCCAACGCGGTGCGCGGCGGCAGTCATATCGGATCGCTCCATGCGGCGGATATGGTGGAGGACGGGGTCTGCGATATCCTGGCTTCGGATTACTACCATCCCGCAATGCTGGCCGCCGCTGCCCGGTTGATGGACGAGAAGCGCGGATCGCTGGCGCGGATCTGGGCGACCATTTCGGCCAATCCGGCCAAAGCCTCTGGCCTGACCGACCGGGGCGAAATCGCCACCGGCAAGCGTGCCGATCTGGTGCTTGTCGAATGGCCCGAGGGCGGCACACCAGCCATCCGCATGACCATGAGTGCGGGGCACATCGCCTATTACGCCGGGGCCACCCCATGATCGAGAGCGCCGCCCGCTTCGAAGGTCTGGCCGAGGCCTATGACGTCTATCGACCGCATTATCCGCAGGCGCTGTTCGATGATCTGGCGACGCAAGCGCCCGAAGCGGCTGCTGTGATTGATGTCGGCGCGGGCACCGGTATCTCCACCCGCCAGCTGCACAAAGCGTTTGGCGACCGGGCCCATATCCTGGCGGTCGAACCCAGCTCGGACATGCGCCGGGTGCTGCGCCGCAACTTTGCCGGTCTTGCCAATGTCCAGCCGATCGACGGCACGGCAGAAACCTTGCCGACCGCCGATGCCTCTGCCGCGCTGGTGACGGCCTGCACGGCGTTTCACTGGTTCTCGCCGCAGAAATTCTTTGCCGAAGCCCACCGCGTTCTGGTACCTGACGGCATCATCGCCGTGATCCGCAACCGGCGCGCCGAAACGCCGATGCTGAAACGCATGGATGCCTATATCGCCGACGCCTCGCCCGAGGATCTGGACCGGCTACAAAAGCTGCGCGAGCCGTCCGTGCGCGAGATGAACGGGCTGAACGGCTTTCGCGCCACACGGTCCACCACGCTGAACTGGCAACGGCCCATGCATGTGCGCGACCTGATCTCGATGTATCTGACCCGATCCGTCAGCGTGCCCGTGGTCCATTCTCGCGGTCTGGGCCGGGTGCTGGAGGATCTGTATCAGATCTGCGCCGACGAAGGCTTTGAGGACACGATCACCCTGACCTACGAAACCACCCTGAAAATGGCGAGGAAAGCATGAGTGACGCACGCCGTGACTGGCTGTCGGTACTGGCGCGGGCGGATGCGGGCCGAATGACCGCAGCCCTGGCCGACCATCCGGTTGAAACCGCCGACTGGCCCCGCCCGGCCGAGATTGGCATGATCATGCTTGAGGGGCGCGCCGGCGGCACCGGGCAGCGGTTCTCCATGTCGCAAGCTACCGTCACCCGGGCAACCTGCCGCCTGTCCGGGCAGGTCGGTGTTGGCTACGTTCTGGGCCATGATCCGGCCCGGGCCGAAGCCATGGCGCTGTGCGATGCCCTGCTGCAGGCTGGTGACACGCACCTGTCTGGTTTTGTCGCACAGGAGGCCGCCCGGCAATCGGCGGCGCGGCAGGACGCGGCCAAAGCCGCCGCATCGACCAAGGTCGATTTCTTCGCCATGGAACGCAACTCCAGCGCAGGAGCAGCCTGATGGCCTATGTCCCGGTAAAAGGCGGCGAGGAGGCTATCTCGAACGCTCTGTCCGCCGTATCCGAAGCGCGGCGCGGCGACACAGCCGTGCCGGAACTTGGGGTCGCGCAGATCCGCGAACAAATGGGTTTGGCCGTGGCCCGGGTGATGGCCGAGGGATCTCTTTATGATCCGGACCTTGGCGCGCTGGCCCTGAAACAATCTCAGGGCGATGCGACAGAGGCCGCGTTCCTTTTGCGGGCCTATCGCACCACGCTGGAAAACTTCGGTCGCGCCCTGCCGCTGGACACCGCGCGCATGGCGATCCGTCGGCGCGTCTCGGCCACATACAAGGATCTGCCGGGCGGGCAGGTTCTGGGTCCGACCTATGACTATACCCACCGGATGCTGGACTTCGATCTGATGGGCGCAGAGGATCGTCCTGCCCCGCCGCGCGCCGACCAGCCGGTTGATGCGGCCATGCCGCGCGTCACCGATTTGGTGGCCAATGAAGGGTTCATGGAACCGGCAGAGCCGCCTCAGGGCGACCCGGCCCCGGCGGACCTGACCACGCAGCCCTTGGGCTTTCCCGCTGATCGCGATGTAAGGTTGCAAAACCTTTCGCGCGGCGACGAGGGCTTTTTGCTGGGGCTGGCCTATTCCACCCAGCGCGGGTTTGGTTCGAACCACCCCTATGCCGGGGAAATCCGTATGGGCGAAGTCCCGGTCGAGGTGGTCCCCGAAGAACTGGGCTTTGCCATCGATATCGGCGATGTCACCGTGACCGAAAGCCAGATGATCACCTCGATCAAGGGCGCGTCCGGCGACACACCGCAATTCACCCTGGGCTACGGCCTTGTGCCCGGCCATGCAGAGCGTAAGGCAATGTCCATCGCGCTGGTCGACCGCGCCTTGCGGGCCGATGAATTTCAGGAAGAACGCAAATACCCGGCACAGGACGAGGAATTCGTCCTGTACCATTCCGACAATGTCGAGGCGTCAGGCTTTGTGCAGCACCTCAAGCTGCCGCATTACGTCGATTTTCAGGCTGAATTGCGCATGCTGCGCGAAATGCGGGCCGAGCGCACCGCGAAGGAGGCAGCCGAATGACCCAGGCCGCGACCAAACCTATGCAGCGCTATAACTACGCCTATCTTGATGAGGGCACCAAACGCATGGTGCGCCGCGCCACGCTGAAGGCCATCGCAATCCCCGGCTATCAGGTGCCCTTTGGCAGTCGCGAGATGCCGATCCCCTATGGCTGGGGCACCGGGGGTATGCAGATCACGGCGTCTCTGCTGAACCCGAAAGATCGGCTGAAAGTGATTGATCAGGGCGCCGATGACACCACCAATGCGGTCAATATCCGCCGCTTCTTCGCGCAGACCGCAAATGTCGAGACCACCACCGAAACCAAATCCGCCAGCATCATCCAGACCCGCCACCGCATCCCCGAGGAACCACTGACCGAGGATCAGGTGATCGTCCTGCAGGTCCCGCAGCCCGAACCAATGCGAGGATTGGAACCGCGGGAAACCGAATGCCGCAAGATCCATGCCTGGGCCGAATATGGCCTGATGCACCTGCGGCTGTACGAAAGCGTCGCGGCGACAGGACGGATCACCATCAACCATTCCTATCCGGTGCTGGTTGAGGATCGCTATGTCATGTCCCCGACCCCGATCCCGCGCTTCGATAATCCAAAGATGACCGATATGCCCGCGCTGCAATTGTTTGGTGCTGGTCGGGAAAAGCGCATCTATGCGGTCCCGCCCTATACCAAGGTGGTCAGCCTTGATTTCGACGACCACCCGTTCCGCCCGCAAGTCTTTACCGAACCCTGCGCCATCTGCGGGGCCACGGGTGTCTATCAGGATGAAATCCTGCTGGATGACAAGGGCGGCAAGATGTTTGTCTGCTCCGACTCTGATTTCTGCGCTGCACGCCAAAAGGACGAAAGAGATGTTTGATACCCCCTCGGACCGCATGGAAATCGGCAATGCGACCATGGTTCTGCCCGACCGCGTGGTCGAGGGCGGCCTGATCATCGCGGATGGACACATTCAGGAGGTGGTCGAGGGGCACCGGGATGGTCTCGATTTCGGTGGCGACATGCTGATCCCCGGCATCATCGACCTGCACACGGACCATGTGGAAAAGCATGTCTTCCCGCGCAGCCATGTCTTGTGGGATTATCAGGCGGCGTTGATGGCCCATGACGGGCAGATGATTGCGGGTGGCACGACAACCGTATTCGACAGCCTTTGCGTTGGTGCCACCATGCGCAAAACCAAACGGCGCGAGATACTGGAGCCGTTGGTCACCGCCCTGAAAACCCTGGCTGAAAGCGGCCAGTTGCGCGCCGATCACCTTTTGCACCTGCGCTGCGAAATCTCTGACCCCGAGACGATGCCCCTTCTGGATGCGATCATTCAGGATGCCGCACCGCAACTGATCTCGGTGATGGATCACACGCCCGGCGACCGGCAATCGCTGGATGTCGAACGCTGGTTCCGCGCCATGATCGTCGATATGGGCGTGGACGAGCCTACTGGCCGGGAGATGCTTGCCGAACTGTTGGACCGCTCTGCCAAGGTCGGGCCAGAGGTCCGGGCGCATATCGTGGCAGCCGCAAAAGCGCATGATGTCCCGCTGATGAGCCATGATGACCGCACGCTGGCGCATGTCGATCTTGCGGTGTCAGAGGGAGCCGCGATTTCCGAGTTCCCCACAACGCCCGAGGCCGCACGCCATGCCCGCGCTGCTGGCCAGATCATCCTTGGCGGCGCACCCAACTATCTGCGCGGCGGCTCGCAATCGGGCAATGTCGCGCTGCGCGACCTGCTGGCCGAGGGCCTTGTGGATGTGCTGGCCTCCGATTATGTGCCGCGCGCGCCGCTGGACGCGGCCTTTGCGATTGCCGAGGATGACAGCCTGCCCATCGACCTGCCCGCCGCGATTGCGATGGTCACAAGCAATGCCGCCCAAGCCGCCCGGCTGACAGACCGGGGCGCGCTGACACAGGGCCTGCGCGCTGATCTTGTGCGCGTCGGTGGTACGGGTCGGGCGCGGCATGTGAAATCGGTATGGCGTGAGGGGCAGCGGGTTTATTGAGCGCTTAAGCGTTCGAGAATTGGCGAACCGCCAAGTAACCCGTTGGTCTTAGGTGCGGAGTCGAGCATCGCTGAGCCGTGGCGCGGCGATCCGAAGGTATTCGGGTCGCTTTATCCCAGCACCGGCGTGCACCACCCATTCGACGCACCAAGACCAACCCAATCGCCGTGCCGACGGGACGGCTCGGCGATGCGCGGCGGCCTTCGGCCTTGATTCCGCGCTGATACTCTTCGGGAAATCTTGCGCTAAACCCAACTTTCAGCGACTATCCACAATCGCAATCACCCCATGCATTACCTCTGCCGATGGCATTGGCGCAACCAGCGAAATGGTTTCGGGCAGCGTAGTTACGGCAATATCATCGGGGCTATTCTGGATGCCGATCAACCCGGTGCGAAAGCCGTGATCTGACCAGGCAATCGACTGGATATCCGGGTCCACCAGCGCCTCGGCCAATCGTTTACACCCCGGGGTCAAGGAGATCAGCGGATGCGAGGCAAAGATCGTCGGCTCCGGATAGATCACCCGGATCTTGTCGCGGATCAGGTCGGCATAGCTGGCATTGACGGTCAGGAACTCAACCATCTGGTTTTCATAGCCCACGATGATCGGCCGCGCGCCCATGCCCTGTTTCAGGAAATTCTCAAAAATATCACCCGAGGAGGCCTCCATATAGCCCATCTGATCGAAATAGGCTTTCACCTGCGGCAGCAGCGTCCCCATATCCGCCGCCACCGGAGTCTCGCCGCCATTCAGCGTTGTGGCCAGCAGGGCCGCCCAGATATTTCCCGAATTCGATTTGGCCGGATGGGTCGAGAACACCTTGAAGCGGCCATAGACATTGACGCCAAGATCCTCTTTCCAGCGCGCCTCATCGGTGATCAGCGTGCCGATTGCCGAAACATCTGCCGTCAGCATCCCGTCATTGCGCTTGGTCACCACGTCTTTGGCAATCAGCGCATCGGCAACCTCGGCCCAGGCATAGAACACCACCGGGGAGTTAAAGATTGTCTCATCCCCCAGCACGTTCTTGCCGCTATCGCGAGCCAACTCGACCGCCACCGCATTTGACGGCCAAAGGCAGTCCTTACCCGTCACAGGCAAGGTCGTGGCCATTTCTATCGACCCGGCCTTAGAGGCATTCAGCGTGACCTTGTAGCGGTCTTCGATGATCTCCTGCACCTTCGGATTGGCCAGCAGCGCTGACTTTTCGCCGCCATAGAAAAGCGCCAGATCAATCGGATCGCGACGTTGAATATTGCGGGTCAGGGAGGACAGATCGAACATGGTGACCGCCAGCGAAACAGCGGCGACCAGACCGACGATCAGCAATCCGACGAATGTGCGGTTCATGGGGGGACTCCTTACGTACGCTCAAGCGTGGCTGACAGAACCTCCGCCTCAAGCTCCAGGGCGCGAAGGTCATTTTCGATGCAGGCTTCGTTGATCCGTTCGATCACCGGGGCATAGCCACGTATCTGCTCGCCCAGCTGCTCCAACCGCTCTGCCGCCCGGCCCGAGGCCTGACGCGACACCTTGGTATAGCTTTCCACTGTCTGCACCACCTTGGGCAGATAAACGGTGACAAAACGGCGCGCGGCACGGAAATCGTCGGGGTCCTCGACAATACGCTCGCGGATGGAATGGACGTTTTTGGCCATCTCCTCGATCGCAGTGCGGTCCAGTTTGGGGGCGTTCACCGCCGCACGTTCCAGACGCGTTCCGGCCTGGGACAACATGACCTCTGCTTTGCGAATATCGGCAGCCGTCACCCTTTGGGCCAGATGCACTTCGTCCAGCGGCCTGCGGCGCTGCACCAAAAGCAAAAGCGCGAAATAAGTCGCGACCGACAGCCCCAAGGCCAGCCACCAAACCAGGCTAAGACCGAAAAACAGCGTCAGAAACACCGCCGAGGCCGCAAGGCCTGCAACGATCTGACGGGGGCCGTCGGCAAGCTGCATCAATTATAGCCCTTGGCGCTGCGCAGCGCCTTGGCCAGATCGCCGCGGGCCTTGAACAGGCGTCCGATTGTTGCCTCGCTTAGCTCCTTAAGCTGGTCTTCGTCAGCATCCCCGAAGGCGATCGAATGGATCGGTACATCACGGCCAAACGGCAAACGCTGCATCGCCCGCATCATCGACCCGCGATTGCTGGTATTCGACGCACCATCGGTCATCGCGACAATGGCGGGCAGGTAATCCTCAAGCTCACCTTTTTCGTTATAGGGCACCAATTCCTCTAGCGCGGTGGTCAGCGCAGCGTAAAGGTCAGTACCACCACCTGCCTGCAGCGCATTGACATGGCTGAGTGCCGCCGAAAGATCACCCGCATCCGCCCCAACCACGACATGCGGCTGATAGGGCTTGCCGGAGAATGGCAGGATAATCGTGATATCCCGGCCCGAAGGCTGAAGCAGGTTCATCGCGGCCTCATCGGGATCAAGCAACAGGCGCATCGCCTCTTTCAACTGGTCCAGCGGTTCGCCATTCATGGAGCCTGAAACATCCAAAACCCAGATGGTCAGCGATGGTTTGCGCAACTCTGTCTGGTACAGGCGCAAGGCCTCGCGGATCACATCGCTTTCCGGGGTGGGCACTGGCGCGATGCTGCGATCCAGATCGACACCCCAATCCGCGTTCCAGATCGCCGCACTGGTCGCATCCGCTGACAACCCCAGCAGCCCAGCCCGGCGGCCCATGCGGGTGATTTCGTTCTGGGTATCGGATGACAGAAGGTGTTTTTGCAGCGCTAGAAACGCCTGCTCTTTCGCATCATCACCCTTTGAGACATATCCCAGCGGGCTGTCCGCCACAGAGCTGCCATTGGACGGATAGATGATATAAAGCGGTTCCTGCCCGGTGCGCACCAGTTCCTGATTGGCCTCAAGCACCATGGCCTCGTAGTTGAACATCGCGTCATAGGCTTGCGGGTTTTCAACCAGGGAATCCGCCAACCAGCCCGACGATCCTGAGGACCGGTCAACCAGCGCCAGCAGATCACGCACACCATCCTGAACCGTCGGGTCATTCAGATTGTCCTGTGTCAGGATGTCAGGATTGCCCGCCAGCGCATAAAGGAACCCGATATAGGCCGAAGCCCCGGAATTGGATTGCGTTGCAGAGGTCATGGAAAGGCGAAATTCGCCGTCACGGGCCGCCGCAGCGATGTCCTGAATGGTGATATCCTCGCGCCCGATCCAGCCCAAACGCTGGGCGATGGACTTGCGCAGCCCCAAGACGATGGGCGAGCGCAGGATCGATTCCCGGTGTTTGACCACCTTGTCGCTGTCGCCCAGTTCGATCCAAAGCGAGTGCGCAGGCCAGACCGCATCAAAAGCGCCCTCTTTTCCCCTGGACAATTCGCGGGAGATATCGACCGAGCCGCGATAGGTCATGGTGACGTCGATATTGTTGGCGCGTGCCCAATCGGTGACAATAGGCTCCAACCCCTTGTTTTCCGAGCCTGAGACGATGCTTAAGGTCGCGTCCGGCCTGCCCGTAAAGAAAACCCCGATCAGGAAGATGACGCCGATTGCAGCGATACCCAATGCTGCAAGGATCGGTCCGGTCTTGCTTTTCATGTCCCGCTCCCACACTCCGTACGTTTCACAACATGGCCTTACACCGATCCGCGGCAAGTGCCCAGCCGAGCATCAGGCAACATGTGATCTGCTCACAGATGGCCTGCATAGTGCGACGATTTCATGACAGATTGACGACAGTCTGCTGTGGCCGTTGCCAACAACGGCTTCTGGACCGCAGGCACTACGGTTGCCAAGTCAGAGCTTCTACAAACAGACCTCAGCCGACCCGCTCGCCGCCGCGCCAAACGGCGCGGATCACCGGGGTGTCATCCAGCATGTGCAGGCGAACCATATCTGCAACGCAGCCAGCACGCAGGCGGCCCCGGTCGGTCAGGCCGGTGACATCGGCGGGTGTGGCGCTGACTGTGCGGACCGCGCGCGGCAGGTCGTCCCACAGTGCCGCCAGCCGAAAGGCCGAAGACAGCAGCAGCGACGGTACATAGTCCGACGAGACGATATCCAGCAGCCCCGCCTCGGCCAGTTCCGCGGCAGAGACATTACCGGAATGCGATCCGCCCCGAACCAGATTGGGCGCGCCCATGATCACCTTGATCCCGGCCTCATGACAGGCCGCAGCCGCCTCAATCGTCGTTGGGAACTCGGCCAGATGAATGCCCATGCTGCTGGATTTCGCAACATGATCGGCGGTGGTGTCGTCATGGCTGGCCAATGTGGCCCCCAGCCGTGCGGCTTCTTTCACCGTTGCAGTTTCATGCGTGTCGCGAACCTTATCGCCAAGGGCGGTGCGGGTGGTTACCAGTTCCTGGAACTGCACATCGGAATAGCCGTATTTCCCGACATAGTAGGTTTCTAACTGGTTCAGATCGCGGAATTGCCGTTGCCCCGGCGTGTGATCCATCATGCTGACCAGCCCGACCCGGTCATCTTCGCCAAACTCGGCCAGTTCCTGCAACAGCGTCTCGGAACAGACCTCAGCCCTCAAGTGGATCAGATGACGGATGCGCAATGCACCAGCGGCGCGAAGCGACAGGATTTCCGTCGCCACGGCCCGGGCATAGGCGTCGTAGCGCTCGTTCGGGTTCACAATGGAGCCGACCCGCAGCGCATCGAACACGGTTGTAATCCCGGTCGAGGCCAGTTCGCCGTCATGCGCAAGGATCGCCGGGATATGCGGCAGCTTTACACTGGGCCTTGGCTCAAGATGCCGTTCCAGATTGTCGGTGTGCAACTCGACCATGCCAGGCACGATCAGATCGCCGTCACAATCAACCGCACCGGCAGGCAGGCTGTCTCCTTCTTCGATGCCAATGATCGTTTCCCCTTTGATATGCAACGCGCCCGGCATCACCCGATCCTCAAGCACAAGTGTAGCATTGGCCAGACAAAGCTCTTTGGTTTGCGCTGCGTCTTGTTCGGGTTCAGCAAAGGTCAGGGGCATATCAAGTATCCGGGTTTGGTCACGGGACGCAAAAGGCCGTCAGGTCATACATTTTCAGGCCACCTCGGCGGCAAGCAGATCCAGCGCCTCGGCAACGGTGTTTTCAAGCGGGCCGTCATTGCTGATGGTCAGAACTGGCAGCCCCTCAGGCAAGGGACGGTTGGCCTGCGCAAGACGACGGGTGATGTCCTCGGCGGTTTCGCGGCCTCTTGCGGCCAGACGCGCAGCGAGTGTTTCGGGGTCGGCGGTTACGTTCAGCACCGAAAAGGCAGGAAAGGCCGCAGCCACGTCCAGCAGCACAGCGCGTGACAGGTTAATCAGCATGCTCTGCCCCGCCGCGACGTTGTCGCGCACCTCAACCGGGATGCCATAGCGCAAGCCATGGGCGGGCCAGTCGATACAAAAAGCCCCGGCGGCTTTCATGCGGTCGAACTCTGCCTCGGTCGCGGGTGTGTAATCCTCGCCGCCCAGTTCTGCCGGGCGGGTGATCACCCGGCGCACCAGCTGGAAATCGGGTCGCGCCGCGCAAAGTGCGGCCATCAGCGTGTCTTTGCCCACGCCCGAGGGACCGACAACGCCGATCAGCCGTCCGCTCATGCGGCCACACCAGGGGTAAAGACCGAGACGTCAATCTGCCGGTCACAAACCCGGTCGCGGGCCTCTTCATCATGGAAGATGCCGACAATGGCCGCTCCGCGTGCCTTGGCTTCTTCGATCAGGCTTAGAACCACCTCCCGGTTGGCGCCGTCCAGACTGGCAGTGGGTTCGTCCAGCAGCAATGCGGGGTATTCGTGGATAAAGCCGCGCGCGACATTCACACGTTGCTGTTCGCCGCCGGAAAACGTCGTCGGTGACAGGGTCCATAGCCGTTCGGGCAGGTTGACCCGGGCCAGCATCTGGCGCGCGCGGGCCTCGGCCTGATCCTCGGGAACGCCGACACGCAACAGGGGCTCTGCCACCACCTCAAGCGTCGGAACGCGCGGCACGACGCGCAGGAACTGGCTGACATAGCCCAATGTGTCGCGGCGCAGTGCCAAGATCTCGCGCGGCTCTGCCTTGGTGACATCCAGACCGCCGACCACAATCGCCCCGCCAGAGCTAAGGTAATTGCCATAGATCATCCGCATCAGCGTTGATTTGCCCGCACCGGACACACCGACAAGCGCCATACATTCGCCCGCTGCAACCTCCAGCTCTGCATTGGTCATCACATCAATGACCGCAGCCCCCTGATTGTGCAGCGTGAAATTCTTGGAAACGTTGGAAACACGGATCATTGCATCCATCCTTTATACCTGAAGAACCGAGCTGACCAGCAGCTGGGTATAGGCGTGTTGCGGATCGTCCAGAACCTGATCGGTCAGACCGGTTTCGACGACATGCCCGTCTTTCATCACCATCAACCGGTCGGCCAGCAACCGAACCACGGCCAGGTCATGCGTGACAACAATCGCCGACAATCCCATATCGCGCACCAGCCCACGCAGCAGATCCAGCAGCCGCGCCTGCACGCTGACATCAAGACCACCGGTTGGTTCATCCATGAAGACAAGACGCGGCCCGGTCACCAGATTGCGCGCAATCTGCAACCGCTGCTGCATACCGCCGGAAAAGGTGGTCGGGCGGTCATCGACGCGGGTGTCGCTGATTTCAACCCGGCCAAGCCAGTCGATGGCTTTGTCCCGGATATCGCCGTAATGCCGCGCGCCAACTGCCATCAGGCGCTCACCGACATTGCCGCCGGCACTGACCCCCATGCGCAGCCCGTCCCGGGCATTCTGATGCACAAAGGCCCAATCGGTGCGGCTGAGCATACGGCGCTCTGGCTCGGTCATGCGCAGGACGTCTTTTTGACCGTCAGCGCGGGTCTCAAAGATCACCTCGCCCTCATCAGGAGGCAGGTGACCGGCCAGACAGTTCAGCAAGGTGGACTTGCCAGAGCCGGACTCGCCCACGATCCCCATGACCTCACCGGGCCAAAGGTTGAACGAGACATCGGCACAGCCGATATTTGCGCCGTAGCGCTTGGTGATGTTGCGAACATCCAGAAGGGGTGTGGTCATGCGGCATCCTCCGCCAGATCGGCACCCCGGTGACCCTCGGCCCGGCGGCGCTCACAATAATCGGTGTCAGAACAGACGAACATACGCCCGCCCTGATCATCGGTGATCACTTCGTCAAGATAACTGTCCGTCGCCCCGCACAAACCGCAGGGATGCGGCGCTTTGGACGGATCAAACGGGTGATCTTCGAAATCCAGGCTGACCACCTTGGTATAGGGCGGCAGTGCATAAATCCGCTGTTCGCGGCCCGCGCCGAACAACTGTATCGCGGGCATCTCCATCTTGGGATTGTCAAATTTCGGGATCGGCGACGGATCCATCACATAGCGATCTTCGACCTTCACCGGATAAGCATAGGATGTTGCGATATGCCCGTGGCGCGCGATATCCTCGTAAAGCTTCACATGCATCAGGCCGTATTCCTCAAGCGCATGCATTTTGCGCGTCTCGGTCTCGCGCGGTTCCAGAAAGCGCAAGGGCTCGGGGATCGGCACCTGATAGACAAGGATCTGATCCTCGCGCAGGCCTTCCTCGGGGATGCGGTGGCGGGTCTGGATCACGTCGGCTTCTGCCGTTGCCGTTGTGATCGCAACCTCTGCAGTCTTTTGGAAAAACTGCCGGATCGACACAGCATTGGTGGTGTCATCTGCACCCTGGTCAATCACCTTGAAGGTATCATCGGGCGTCAGCGTCGCCGCCGAGACCTGTACCCCGCCGGTGCCCCAGCCATAGGGCATCGGCATCTCGCGGCTGGCAAAAGGCACCTGATAGCCGGGAATGGCCAACCCCTTCAGGATTGCCCGGCGGATCATCCGCTTGGTCTGTTCGTCAAGATAGGCAAAGTTGTAATCTGTCATTTTTCTGTCATCCTTGTTCTGGATGATTGATTTGAGACACACGCGAAGGAGTTCGCATGGAAAATCTCGGTTTCGGCGAAATCTCCCTCGGCGCATTTCTGGCCATTGCACTTCTCAGATCTTTGATCATCGCCTGCTTTCCCGACAACTCTATCGGGTGCTGGATGGACGAGAACCTGACCTTTTTTGACAGCGATGGGGATTGCGATGGCGGGGGCGGTGGCGGCGACTAAGGTCATTCGGCCGCCTCCTGCACCTCAGGCACACCAGCCTCGCGCCGCAATTTGCGGATGAGTTCCAGTTCAGACTGAAAATCAACGTAATGCGGCAGTTTGATATGCTCCAGAAAGCCGGTCGCCTGGATATTGTCACCGTGATAGAGAACAAATTCCGCGTCTTGCGCCGGGGCGCCGACATTGTCCTCGCCCAGCTCTTCCCAGCGCAGCGCGCGATCCACCAGCGACATAGAGATCGACTTACGCTCTGACTGGCCGAAGACCAGACCATAGCCACGGGTAAACTGGGGCGGCTCGGTCTTAGAGCCTTTGAACTGGTTCACCGTCTCGCATTCCGTCACGGTGATCTCGGCAATCTCGATGGCAAAGCCCAGTTCGGGGATGTCCATTTCCACCGCGACCGCACCGATCCGCAATTCGCCCACAAAGGCATGGGTCCGGCCATAGCCGCGCTGCGTCGAATAGGCCAAACCAAGGGTGAACCCCTCATCGGCACGCGCCAGCGCCTGCAGGCGCAACGCCCGGTCTGCGGGCAGTTCCAGCGGCTCACGCGTCAGGTCTGGCGGGGTTGTGTCATTCTGCGGCGCCTCTTCGATCAGCCCTTCACGGTTTAGAAACCCGGTGACATGGGGCACATGCTCAGCACGCGGCTTCTGCGCCGGGGCCTCGGACACCTCGCCATCGGCGGCCAGCTTGAAATCCAGCAAACGGTGCGTGTAATCAAAGGTCGGCCCCAGCACCTGCCCGCCCGGCAGGTCCTTGAACGTGGCCGAGATGCGCCGTTCGCAGGCCATCGCGCAGGTGTCAATCGGCTCGGAATAACCGAAACGCGGCAGCGTGGTGCGATAGGCGCGGATCAGAAAGATCGCCTCGATCAGGTCACCCCGCGACTGCTTGATGGCAAGTGCTGCAAGGTCAGGATCATAAAGCGAGCCTTCGGCCATCACGCGGTTCACCGCGATCTGAAGCTGTTCCTTGATCTGCGCGATGCTGAGTTCGGCAACGGATGTATCGCCGCGCCGTTCCTCGGCCAGCCAGGCATGGGCATTTTCAATGGCGCGTTCGCCGCCTTTCACTGCGACATACATCAGCCAACCCTCGTCGATCTGGGCAGGGCCGCAACGCGGTCACCGCAAGTGAAATAGAAATCGAGGCCAAGCGGGAACAGTTTGTTATTGGCCGCCAGCGCCTCCGGATCAGGTAAGGACAGTTCAGCCGTATCCTTAATCCCCGGCCCTTTCAGTACGGTCCCCTTTGCGTCCAGCACATCGCATTCCACGATCAGCGTGGTGGACCGGTCGGGATATTCCGGCGTGCCAATCGGATAGGCTGTCAGCGGTTGCAGATCGTCCCAACGACCAATTGCAAAGGTCGCGTGCGATGGCCCGGCCACCGGCGCACCAGTGTGAAAGGCAAGCCAATCACGCACCGCAGCGCAATCGACCGCCCCCGCCAGATAAACCGGCGTATCTGCATCGGCCAGCGTCAACAGCAGCGTACCGGCAGCCGGGGACAGCGGTGCCGGCGGCTTGGCCCCGGTCATATCCTCAATCGTTCCAGGCCGCGCGATTGCATTCATCAGCGCGCGAAACGCATAGGCCGCATCGCGTGGCTTATCGGCAAATCCGCCTTCAAGTGTTGCAGAGGTCATCAGTCTTCTCCTCTGACCATGGTAAAGAATTCGACTTTGGTGGCTGCTGCCTTCGAAGCGCGGGCAGTGCGCCGCGCCTGTTCCTCAGCCTCGATCGGGGTCAGCACGGATGATCTGACCGCCTCGGCCTGATCAGTCTGCATCAGCGCATCAACCAGGGCTGCGGCCTCGGCATCAGGTTTACGCCGTCCCTGCACATGACCATGGCCAACGGCACCGCAGGGCAGCTTTAGCGTGCAGCGCGTCACCGTCACTTCGCCCAGGTTAAAGGCAGCACCCGTGGCCCCTGCCCGACCGCGCACCATAACGCTGCCAATCTCGGCAGACCGCAAAAAGGTGGTCTCGGCCCGAAGCCCAGCCTCGGCCAAAAGGCCTGACACCCGCCCCTCGGGCGCGCGGGCCAAAAGACCCATCCAGGCTTTGCGATCTTCTGTTTGTCGGTCCATCTAGACAAATCCAGCATATACTATACAACTAGACATATCTTACACTATCTGTCCCAAAAGGCTTGTGAAACATTCATGACAGAGCCGCAGCAACGCACCCCGATCTGGCGCTCTATCGCCGAGACATTGCGCCGATCCATCGCCGACGGGCATTATGGTGAAGGCAGCAAGTTGCCCACCGAAACAACACTGGCAGAGCGTTTTGGCGTCAACCGCCACACTGTGCGCCGCGCCATCGCGCATCTGGCCGAGGAAGGGTTGGTGCATTCACGTCGCGGTGCTGGTGTCTTCGTTCTGTCCCGCCCGTTGGACTATCCCCTGTCACAGCGGGTCCGGTTTCATCAGAATCTGCAAGCCGCAGGCCGGATGCCGGACCGCCAGGTCCTATCTGTTGAGATACGCGCCGCCGATGCGGGAGACGCCCGTCGCCTGAACATCGCCGTTGGTGACCCCGTTGTGGTCTCCAGCGCACTCTCCTTCGCCGACGGCACACCCCTGGCCCTGGCCGAAAGCCGCTTTCCCGAGGCACGCCTGCCCGGCCTGGCAGAGGCATTGCGCAGCGAAATTGGTGTGACGCGCGCCCTGCAAAAGGTTGGAATTGAAGACTATTTCCGCGTCTCAACCCGCCTGACCGCCACGCTTGCCACTGCAACACAGGCGCTCCACTTGCGGCTTCATGAAGGCGCGCCCCTGCTGCTGACCGAATCCCTAAGCCGAGACCCAACCGGCCAACCGGTCCAACACGGGCTGACCTGGTTTGCCAGCGAGCGGATCACGATCACCCTGGATCACTAAAGCGTTTCGGGATACACCTGAGACAAAGGATTATCCCGAAACGCGGTGATAAGCCTATAGGGTGCAAGGGTTTAGATTCTTTGTGATGTCTCAAGGTAAACTCGAAACGCCTTAATGTCAGGGGCCGGCCCGTTCACCCAAACCACTTCGCGTAATCGCTCACCAGCAAGTGCATGGGCGCTTCATCTTCCTCGATATCCGCGAAACGGCCGATGGGCGCACGGAAGATGTTATCGGTTTCGCCATCGTTGACAGTTGAAACCTCGCCAATCAGCACATCGCCTCCGTCTCCCCAGAAAGCGTGCCAGTCACCGGGCCGAAGCGTCACGCTTTCGCCCGGCGCAAGTCTCAGCTTTTCGCCAAGGGCAAAATCCCGACGAATATCCCCGGTCGCTTTGTTGTGCGCCGCATTATCCGCCCACGCATGGCCTGCACCTGCTGCGAGGCATTCACTCAGGCTCCATTGCCGTCGCGCCCAATTGAACGGGGCCGCCCCGGCCCGGGCCTGCTGGCCCACGTGCTGGTTGGCAAATACTGCGATCACCTGGCGCTGGATCGGCAATCCAAAATCTTCGCTCGTGAGAAGGTCGCTGCACCACTCCACTCTGACCGATTGGGTCGGGCGTAGCACGGCGCTGCTCGAGCCATTGGCCGGTCACATCGGCAAACTGGTCAGGGCGGGCCCGGCGCTTTTTGCGGATGACACACCAGTCAAACTGCAAAGCAAGCTCAAGCCCAAGAAGACCCAGACCGCGCGGCTCTGGAGCTATGTGCGCGATGAACGCCCGTGGAATACCGACGCCGATCACAAGATCATCTGCACCAAAGGAGACCGACAGATGTTAACGCTTTACCATTCGCCAATGAGCCGCTCGACCCGGGTGATGGCCCTGATCCAGGAGTTAGGGCTTCAAGACAAGGTGGAGGTGCGGCAGGTGACCGTGCAGCGCCACGACGGATCGGGCGGGGCTGATCCGGCCAATCCGCATCCCGAAGGCAAGGTGCCCTGCCTTGTGCATGATGGGGTCGAGATTTGGGAATCGAGCGCGATCATGCTGTACCTGTGCGACATGTTCCCCAAGGCTGGCATCGGTGTCCCGGTCGGCGATCCGCTGCGGGGTCGGTTCCTTAGCTGGTTGGCCTGGTATGGTGATGTGATGGAGCCGGTCTATAACCTGCAATTCGCAGGCGCAAACAGCCCTGCGTTGCACGCAACCTTTCGTGGTGTGCCTGAACTGGTGGACCGCCTGCGGGCCGCGTTAGAGCAAGCGCCGTATCTGGTTGGTGAGCATTACACAGCAGCTGACTTGCTGGTCAGTTCGACCTATGGCTGGCTGCCGGACAGTATGCCGGATGTCCCGGTGATCCGTGATTGGGTGGCCCGCTGTCTAGAGCGCCCGGCCCAGAAAGCGACCATGGCGGCAGATCAGGCGGCCTAGGGTCAGGACCCTAGCTTTCGGGGTCGGAATAACCGACCTTTTGTAAGTGCAAACGATCCCTGCGTCTCTGCCACTACACTGCTACGGCAGAGCCGCAGACTTGGCCCAATACCGGGCTAAAGCGTTTCGAGTTTACCTTGAGACATCACGTAAAATCGAAACGCGTACACCCTATCGGCTTATCACTGCGTTTCGGGATAAGCTTGTGTCTTAGGTTTATCCCGAAACGCTTTAGTTCAGCTCAGCCGCCGCCAAGATCGGCCCCGCCTCGCCCTTTTGCAGGAAGATCACGACCGGACCTTCGACCCCTTTGAGGGTCATCCTGTCACTGCCACTGCCGTCCCAGTCGCCGACATAGCGCAGCTTGGTAACGACATGCGAATAGGTCAGGGTTCGTCCCCGGTTTTCGCCCCGTTCAATCGAGACGGTCTGCTGCGGCACATATTGCGCCAGCATGACCCTGAGCGTCCCCAGCGTTTCGGGCGTGGCCAGCTTCACCTCCAGCATGTCGCCTTGCAAGCGCAAATCTATATCGGCGGCGGGCATCGCCTTGGCATGGGCATGGACACGCTTCATCACGGCCCGGCTATCATGCCCGACCATGGAATCGGTGCCTTGTACGATGATCTCTGGCGTGAATTTGCCGCGCAGCCGCTGGCGGATCCATTCCCGGTTGGTATGCCCGACATAGTCCATCTGGCGCTGGGTAAAGGCGTTCATGGCGAAGGTGTCCTTCCAGCCCAGATAGTCCCAGTAATCCACATGATAGGCCAGCGCGATAACGCCATCCTGCTGGGTCAATTTGCTCAGCATGGCATCCGCGGGCGGACAGGAAGAACAGCCCTGAGAGGTGAACAATTCAACCACAACATTGGCCTCCCCCGCCTTGGCGGCAGGGCTAAGCGCAATCAGGGCGGCGGTAAGCAGGGGGCGCAGGTAAGTTTTCATATAAAACATCTACGACGCCAGCGATCACACCGCCAGTCAACCATTTGCGAGGTGACGGGGTTGTGACTGATGCGTCAACAAGATTGGTCAAAGCTCCGCTGAATGACGGCGACCGTTGCTCCTACATGCACAAAGCGCATCAAGAGACGCTTTTAGCCGCACGACGGCAAGGTTTGTCACCATAAACTGAGCCGCACATCGCCGCGCCGTAAGGCCTGTGCGGCGCACCATGCCCAGCTAACTGGACATGGTGTAGGTCATTAAGCCGAGGCAGCCAGATTGCGCAGCACGTAGTGCAGGACGCCGCCGTTTTCGATGTATTCGATCTCTACCTCGGTATCGATCCGGCATTTCAGCATGATCTCTTTGGTGGTGCCGTCACCATAGGTGATTGTGCAAGGCACATCGGATAGCGGCTTCAGATCACCGGACAGGCCGTGGATCGAGACCGTTTCGTCGCCTTTAAGGCCCAGCGATTTGCGGCTGTCACCGCCCGTAAACTCGAACGGGATGACACCCATACCGACCAGATTGGAGCGGTGGATACGCTCGAAGTTTTCGGCAACCACAGCCTTCACGCCAAGCAGGTTCGTGCCCTTTGCGGCCCAGTCGCGCGACGATCCGGCACCGTATTGCTCGCCGCCAAAGACCACCAGGGGCGTGCCTGTTTCCTGATAGGCCATCGCCGCTTCGTAGATGGAGGTCTGCTGACCGTCCGGTCCAAGGGTATAGCCGCCTTCGACCCCATCGAGCATCTCGTTCCTGATGCGGATGTTCGCAAAGGTGCCGCGCATCATCACTTCGTGATTGCCGCGCCGCGATCCGTAAGAGTTGAAATCGCGAACAGACACCTGACGGTCGACCAGATACTTGCCAGCCGGTGTCGTGTCCTTGAACGAGCCCGCCGGGCTGATGTGATCGGTGGTGACCATATCACCAAGGATCGCCAGCACCTTTGCCCCTTCGATATCCGAGATGGTCCCGGCCTCTTTCGACATGCCCTGGAAATAGGGCGGGTTCTGGATATAGGTCGAGCTGGCAGGCCAGTCATAGGTCAGGCTGTCGGTGGTCTCCACCGCCTGCCATTTCTCATCGCCTTTGAAGACATCGGCATATTTCGACTGGAACGCCTCACGCGTCACGGTCTGCTCGACCAGTTCCGCGACCTCCTGCGATGTCGGCCAGATGTCTTTCAGGAAGACGTCATTGCCGTCACGGTCCTGCCCAATGGGATCTGCGGTCAGATTAATATCCAGCGTCCCGGCCAGCGCATAAGCCACCACCAGCGGCGGGCTGGCCAGATAGTTGGCGCGCACATCGGGGCTGATCCGGCCTTCGAAGTTGCGGTTGCCGGAGAGCACGCTGGTTGCGACCAGATCGCCCTCAGCAATAGCGTCGGACAGTTCTTTCTGGATCGGGCCAGAGTTGCCGATACAGGTGGTGCAGCCATAGCCCACCAAGTTGAAGCCGATCTTGTCCAGATCTTCCTGCAGGCCCGCCGCCTCAAGATAGGCGCTAACCACCTGCGATCCTGGCGCGAGGGAGGTTTTCACCCAAGGCTTGCGATCCAGACCAAGCGCAGCGGCTTTGCGCGCTACCAGACCTGCGCCGATCATCACATAAGGGTTGGACGTGTTGGTGCAGGAGGTGATCGAGGCGATCACAACCTTGCCGCTTTCCATGGTGTAGTCTTCACCCGCGACGGCAACTTCCTTGCCCATCGGGCGCTTGAAGGTCTGCTCCATCTCATTGCGGAAGGCGTCTTTCGCATTGGACAGGGCAACGTAATCCTGCGGACGTTTCGGGCCCGAGATTGCAGGCACGATGGTGCCCATGTCCAGCTCAAGCGTATCGGTATAAACTGGCGCGTAGTTCTCATCCCGCCAGAAACCGTTTTCCTTGGCATAGGCTTCGACCAGCGTAATGCGCGCCTCGTCCCGGCCGGTGTTGCGCAGGTAACGCAGGGTTTCACCGTCAATGGGGAAGAAGCCGCAGGTCGCGCCATATTCGGGGGCCATGTTGGCGATGGTGGCGCGATCCGCCAGCGGCAGAACATCCAGACCTGGGCCGTAAAACTCAACAAACTTACCGACCACGCCCTTTTCGCGCAGCATCTCAACCACCTTGAGTACCAGATCGGTGCCGGTGGTGCCTTCGACCATCTGGCCGGTCAGTTTGAAGCCCACAACCTCGGGGATCAGCATGGAGATCGGCTGCCCCAGCATCGCTGCCTCAGCCTCGATCCCGCCGACGCCCCAGCCCAGAACGGCGGCGCCATTGACCATGGTGGTGTGGCTGTCAGTGCCGATCAGCGTATCGGGGTACGCCACCTCTTCGCCGTTCTGATCCTGATCGGTCCAGACGGTCTGGGACAGATATTCCAGGTTCACCTGATGGCAAATGCCAGTGCCCGGTGGGACCACGCGGAAATTGTTGAACGCGCTCTGGCCCCATTTCAGGAAGGTGTAGCGTTCCATGTTCCGCTCATATTCGCGGTCCACATTCATCTGGAACGCGCGCGGATTGCCAAACTCATCAATCATGACGGAGTGGTCGATAACCAGATCGACCGGGTTCAGCGGGTTGATCTTTTCCGCATCACCGCCAAGTGCCACGATCCCGTCACGCATTGCAGCCAGATCGACGACCGCCGGAACGCCGGTGAAATCCTGCATCAGAACGCGCGCCGGGCGATAGGCAATCTCCCGCGGGTTCTTGCCGCCCAGCTTGGCCCAGTCCGAGAACGCCTTGATGTCATCGACGTGAACGGTCTTGCCATCCTCGAAGCGCAGCATGTTTTCCAGCACCACCTTCAGGGCGGCAGGAAGCTTGCTGAAATCGCCCAGACCGGCTTGTTCCGCGGCTGTGATTGAGTAGAACGCGAACTCCCTGCCCTCCACAGTCAGTTTGCGTCTGGTGTTTGCGCTATCGGTTCCGACGGTGATGGGCATATGGCTCTCCGGTCATCATGGGTGGCTGGATTTGCGGTCCGTATGCCTGAAATGACTTCGTGCTGCAAGGCATCTAGATCAAAAAGTGTACAATTGCATACAAAAAAATTCAGGCGCTTCCGACCGGCGGGCGGATGGGGTAAGGCTGGCGCATGAATTTATCCGTGACCTCTCTCGATCTGCTCAGAAATGGCCGTCCGGTGCAAACCGGACTGTCTTTTGAGGTCCCGGCGGGTCAGGCCATGTTTCTGCGTGGCCCCAATGGCGTGGGCAAAACCAGCCTGTTGCGCGCATTGGCCGGTTTGTTACCGCTGAGTGGAGGAGAGGTGCATCTAGGCAGAAAATCCCTGCAGCAGGATCACGATGGTTTCACCGAAAAGGTCGCGCTGACCGGGCATCTCGATGCTGTGAAGCCGCCACTGACCGTCGCTGAAACCTTGCGATTCTGGGCCGGGCTACATGGATTTGACGGGGATATGGACGCGGTGCTTGAGGATTATGCGCTGACGGATTTGTCCGAACGGCTGGCAGGTCGGCTGTCAGCGGGGCAGCGGCGGCGGCTGGGTCTGGCACGGCTGCCGTTGACCGGAGCAAGCCTGTGGCTGATGGATGAGCCCGCCAATTCACTGGATACCGACAGCACGGTGCGGCTTGGCGCCCGGATTGATCGCCATCTGGAAACCGGTGGTGTGGCGGTGATTGCCACGCATATCAACATCCCGCTTCAGCGCTCAGACAGTCTGACCCTGTCGCCGCCTGCGCCTTCGGCCAATATCGATCCCTTTCTCGACGGGGCCTTTGTATGAGCCCCAGCCGCGCCTTACTGACCCACGAACTGACGCTGGCGTTGCGCAGCGGCGGCGGAACGGCCCAGGCGCTCAGCTTTTTCCTGATCCTGACAGTGTTGATTCCTTTCGGCATCGGGCCCGATCCGAATCTGCTGGCAAAAGTCGCACCAGGAACCTTGTGGATCGGGGCGCTGCTGGCCTGTCTTTTGTCGCTGGAGCGGATTTTTCAGACCGATGCCGAGGATGGCACACTGGACACGCTGGCCCTGACTCCGCTGCCGCTGGAGATGATCGCTGCCCTCAAGGCGCTGGCGCATTGGCTGGTCACCGGGTTGCCGCTGACGCTGCTCAGCCCGGTTCTGGCGATCACGCTGAACCTACCGGGCACAGCAATGCCCTGGCTGATCGGCAGCCTGCTGTTGGGTACGCTAGCGCTCAGCCTGCTGGGCGGCATCGGCGCGGCCCTGACACTGGGCTTGCGGCGAGGCGGGCTGCTGGTCGCGATCCTGACGCTGCCCCTTTATGTGCCGACGCTGATTTTCGGTGCCCGCGCGGTGTCAGAGGCCGCTACCGGTGGCAATCCGGTGCCAGCGATGGCCCTTTTGGGCGCGCTGAGCCTGGCAATCGCAGCCATCAGCCCCTTTGCCACCGCAGCGGTGCTGCGGATACAACTGCGCTAAACCGCTGGCATCCCCGTTCGTGTGGCGACGAAACATCCTTCGCCTGTTTGTGATTTGGACGTGATGCCCTTGGCACCGTATCTGGTCTGCAAAGATCCGAGGATGCCATGATTGAACTTGCCTTTGCCTATCTCGCCGGTCTGCTGACGCTGATCAATCCCTGCGTCCTGCCGGTCCTGCCCATTGTGCTGGGATCCGCAGCTGGCGCAGATAGGCGTGGACCAATCGCTCTGGCGGCCGGGATGAGCCTGAGCTTTGTTGCCTTGGGCATCGGGATCGCAGCCCTTGGCCCCGCGCTTGGGATCGACAGCGACATGGTCGCCACGGCCGGGGCAGTGATCATGGTGGCGTTCGGGCTAATTCTGCTGGTGCCCGCCCTGGGACGCCGGTTCGAATTGGCCACCGCCGGTATGGCCGCCGGTGCAGACAGCCGGATGGGGGCGTTGCAGCCCACCGGGCTGACGAGCAATTTTTTGGGCGGGATGCTTTTGGGCGCCGTCTGGTCGCCATGTATCGGACCAACACTCGGCGCGGCCATAGGTCTGGCCAGCCAGGGCGAGAACCTTGGCTATGCAACGCTGATCATGGTGGCTTTTGCCGCTGGCGTGTCGACGCTGATCCTCGGGCTTGGCCTGGGGGCGCAATCCCTGATGCGCAGCCGCGCGCAGTCGCTGCGTAAGATCGCCGAAAAATCAAAGCCGGTGCTGGGTGCCGTCTTTGTCGCCGTGGGGCTGATGCTGCTCTTCGGTGTGCACCATCTTATCGAGGCATGGGCCGTTGATAACCTGCCCTACTGGTTACAGGACCTGTCGGTCCAATTTTAAGGAAACAGGAGAAACCAAATGAAACGTCGTCTATTTCTTGCCACTGCTGCGGCTCTGGCCATCGCCCTTCCAGGCCTGTCGCGGGCAGCCGATACCGTTGACTATAGCCCAGGGCTGATCGCGCAAGCCCTTGCTGATGGTAAAACCGTTTTTGTTGATTATGCCGCAGACTGGTGCAGCACATGCGCGCGGCAGGAGCGCGTCATCTCGGCCCTGCGCGCGGCCAATCCGGCCTATGACGAGGCTATGCTGTTCGTTCGCGTCGATTGGGATGACTATAAGCGGCACAAGGTTACGACCAGCCGCAAGATCCCGCGCCGCTCGACGCTGGTTCTGCTGCGCGGAGATAAAGAACTTGGCCGGATCGTGGCAGGGACCGGTGAAGCCGAAATCCGCACGTTGATGGAGAAGGGTCTAAGTGGTGCCAGTTGACAGGGCCGGGGTGGGTTTCACCCACCCTACGCCAATCGGCACGCATTATGTAGGGTGGGTTTAAACCCACCCTTTTCAACGACCGCGGATGCGTGGATCAAGCGCGTCCCTTAGCCCATCACCGACATAGTTCACGGATAGCACCACAAGCGAGATCATGACGCCGGGCCAAATGGGCCGCTCCGGGTATAGGCTAAGGTACTGAACCCCATCGTTCAGCAACCTGCCCCAGGTTGGGAAGTCCGAGGGAAAGCCAAGGCCCAGAAAACTAAGCGTACTTTCGGTAATAATTGCCACAGCGATCCCAAGCGCAGCAGAAACCATCACCGGGCTAAGAACATTTGGCAAGATATGCCGCAAGATCATCTTGGATCCTTTTGTCCCGATGGAACGTGCGGCCAGTATGAACTCCCGCTCTTTTAGCACCAACACTTCGCCTCGGACAATTCTGGCCGTTGGCATCCACGATGTGATGCCAATCGCCGTCACCATCAGAATGAATATACCTGCCTCTGGGCCAAATGCCGCACTTAAAGGCTCACGGAACAGTGTCACCATCACCAACAAAAGCGGCAAAAGTGGCAGGGCAAGGCACAGGTCAGTCGTCCGCATAAGGATTCCGTCAAGCCATTTTACATAGCCCGCAAGAATCCCCGCCAGCGTGCCGAAAAACAAGGCAACGACCATGGCACAGATACCAACGGCAAGCGAAATGCGCCCACCGAACATGATACGCGCAAATATATCGCGGCCCAGATTGTCCGTCCCAAACGGATGCGCCCAGCTGACTCTGAGGCCGCTCGCATCTTGAGGATTAACAAAGCAGCCCGCAATCGCCGCCCAATCCAGTTCAAAACACGCAAAAATATGACGCGTGTTTGGTCGACCTGCGCCGGTCTTTGTCGGTTCAAAAGGCCAGATCATCGGTCCGAAGATCACAGCGATTAAGATGATGAGAAAGACCGCCCCGCCAAGCACAGCACCCTTGTGCTTGAAGAACTGATGCCAAACATCCTGCCATTGGCTACGGTTTTTTGTGACGTCGGTTTTCTCAGTCATAGCGAATTCTCGGGTCAAGAACACCGTAGAGCACATCGGCGATCAAATTGAAGATGATGATCAGAAATGCGAACAGCACGGTGATCGTTTGTACGGTTGGAAGGTCATTCGCCAGCAGAGCCGTGATCAGAAGATGACCAATCCCATTCACGCCAAACAGATTTTCTGTGATAATTGCGCCGCCAAATATCGCGGGTGCGCCAAGTGCGATAACGGTGACAACCGGGATCAGAGAATTCCGCACAACGTGCCCAAGAACAACCGCAGATTCTCCCAACCCCTTTGCCCGGGCCGTCCTGACATAATCCTGGCTTAGGTTATCCAGCATCGACGCACGCATGTATCGACTGATCTGCGCCGTTGTCTGAATTGCCAAGATCATCACCGGCAGGAACATCTGTTTCAACTGAAAGACAAAACTGTCCCAGTCTGTAACCTTATGCAGTGTATCGTATTTCTCCGGAAACCAGCCCAGACCAACCGTAAAGATGTAGATCGCAACGACACCCGAAAAGAACGGTGGTATCGCAAACCCAATCATAGATACGAAGGTACCAATCTGGTCAAACCAGGAATACTGCTTGTAGGCCGAGATTATGCCTATTGGCAGCGCAATCAGTATGCCGACCACATAGGCGAGCCCAACGACCCAAAGTGTCTGCGGCAGGCGTTGTACCACAGTGTCCATCACTGGTGACCGCCACTGCCAGCTGATCGCGCGTTGTTGGCCTTCGGCCCAATTTGTACCGAAAATGGCATCAGCAAGATGCATAGGCTCTACGATGTAGAACTGCCAAAGCCATTTGACGAAGCGGATATGTGTTGGCTCTCCCAATCCAAGCGCTTCTCTCATCTGGGCGCGGACTTCCGGTGGGACCGTCAATGGCACCTGAGCCATCGGGTCGCCGGGCGCCAAATCGAGAAGCAGAAAAATCACTAAGGAGATGAACAACAGCGTCGGCACGGCGGTTACAAGCCGGCGCAAGGTAAATGTCAGCATACAGGGTTGTCCCCGGTCATCTGTAAGACGGAAATGAGCGGTCGGGGCATCGACTGCCCCGACCTGACCTCAGATCACTTGATGCGGTACCAGTCGGCTGCGTTCCACAGCTCACTGTCCCAGGTGTTCAGCACAACGCCACCCAAAGTGTTGGCATGCGCGGAAACCCGACCACGATCGACCAGCGGCAGCAGGATGTATTCCTGCATCAGCATATCGTTCTGCGCTTTTGCAATACGGGCACGCTCTTCAAGTTCACCGGTCGTTGCGAACTCTTTGATCAGCGCTTCGTAGGCGTCAGAGCAGTAACGGTTGATATTGTTACCCTGCCACTGGTTTTCAGGGCTCGGGATATCATTGCAGGCCCAGTTTGCCATATAGGCTTCCGGGTCAGTCCCGTCGAAGTTGTTGGCGTACATTTCGACATCGGCAAAGAATTTCTGGAACGTGTCCGGGCTGCCCGGATCGCCACCAAAGAAGACCGATGCGTCAAGGTTACGCAATTCGGTTTCAACACCGATCTCGGCCCACCACTCTTTGATCAGCGCCTGGAAGTCCTGACGGACGGCGTTGGTCGAGGTCTGGAACAGAAGCTCCAGCTTCTGGCCATCCTTTTCACGGATACCATCGCCATCACTGTCAACCCAGCCGGCATCCTCCAGCACCTTCTTGGCACCTTCGATATCCTGAACAAGACAGGCATCATTGGCTGTCGACTTGTAGATGGCCGGTGCTGGCAGCACGTTACAGGTTGCACGACCCGCATCGCCATAGCCAATCTCGACCAGCAATTCGCGGTCAATGGCCATCGACAGTGCCTTGCGCACAGCCATGTCGCTGAGGACCGGGTGCGGATGCTTAACGGTTGCACGTTCCTCACCCAGCGACGAGCTTGGGTCCGTCAGATTGATCATGATACGTTCAACCAGCGTACCAAAGGATGACACAACGGTCCCTTTCCCAGCTTTCTGCATGTTCTGCAGCACATCAGGTGCCAGTTGCAGGTTCCAGGCGTAGTCAAACTCGCCGGTTTCCAGAACCGAACGGCCAGCGCCAGTTGCGTCACCGCCACCTTTTAGTGTCGCTGTCGCAAAGGCAGGCTTGGCCGGATCGCGATAGTTCGGGTTCGCCTCAAGCGAGATAACGTCATTGGGGCGGAACTCGGTCACACGGAACGCGCCGGTACCGATCGGGCTAAAGTTGGCGTCGGTGCACTCGGGCGCTTTCGGGCCAAGACAATCAGCAAACTGAGCCTTCTGGATAATCGGAGCCTGCGCGCCGACAAACGGGCCGTAAGGGAATGGCTTGGCAACGCCAAACTTCACCACAACGGTCAGTTCATCGGGGGTTTCGATATCCACAACGTCCAGGAATTTCTCGACCTGGGCACAGCCGCCGCCTTCAGCGGTGCAATATTCCCAGCTGAATTTCACGTCTTCAGAGGTCACCGGGGTGCCATCAGACCATTTCAGGCCCTCTTTCAGTTTCCAGGTGATCTGCTTCAGATCTTCGGAAACACCACCATTCTCAACGGTCGGGATGTCCTGAGCCAGCCAGGGCACCATGTTGCCGTCTTGATTGTACCGCGCCAGCGGCTCAATTACCAGGCTGGATGCTTCCAGATCTTTGGTGCCGCCCGAAAGATACGGGTTCATGATCGACGCTGCCTGCCAATAGATGATATTGACATGGCCGTCAGCACCGCGCTCCGCCAGTGCACCGGATGCCAGCACACTTAGCGCAGCTGCGCCGCTAAGCAGTTTGTTGAACTTCATTGGGTACTCCCTGTTTGCAAGAATACGTGATGTGGCCACTCTTATGACGGCCATCACTGCGGGGCATGCTAAGCAAAGATGTCCAGATAGCAAGTCGCTTCCCCGGAATTCGGCCCAAAGCCATTCATTTCGGGCGTCTTGCGACCGATATCGCTTATCTTCACCTGTAATGCTCCCCCTTTTCGTCACTGATCAGGCAAAACCACCAGATCCGTTGACGATGGCGGGATGCTAGACATAAAAAATGCCGCAGGACAATGGGCATTTGCAATCTTGACGCTGACCGCCAAGCCCCGCAGTCTGCGCAAGTTAAGCGGAGAGACCTATGGTAGAGACGCCCACAGCCGAAGAAATCCTTGAGACACTGGTCGCTTTCAAGACCATCTCAAGCCGCAGCAATCTGTCGCTGATCCAGTATGTGCAGGATTTTCTAACCGACTATGACGTGACGTCAGAGCTTGTACCCGATGATAGCGGTGAAAAGGCAGCACTTTACGCAATGATCGGTCCGGCAGAACCGGGCGGAGTGGTTCTGTCCGGTCATACCGATGTTGTCCCGGTGCAGGGCCAGCCCTGGACCACGGACCCGTTCAAACTGACTGAGCGGGACGGCAATCTCTATGGTCGCGGCACATGTGACATGAAAGGATTTCTCGCCGCGTGTCTGGCAATGGTCCCCGCCTATGCCAGCGCCCCGCTGACGCGCCCGGTGCAACTGGCCTTTACCTATGACGAGGAAGTCGGCCTTCTGGGCGCGCGCAAACTGATCCCTAAGATGCAGGCAGCCCTGCCCGCCGCTTCAGTCTTTGTTGGGGAACCGACCATGATGGATGTGGTTACAGGCCATAAATCCATAGCCGAGATTCGCACCCATGTCCGCGGGCACGAGGTGCACTCCTCGCTCAATCATACCGGCGTCTCGGCCGTGATGATTGCGGCCCGGCTGATCACATGGGTTGATGAACAGAATCGGGCCAATCGGGAAAATATCTCTAAGTCCGATTTTGTCCCGCCCTGGACCACGCTGCATGCCGGGATCATCCGCGGTGGCACGGCCCACAACATCACGGCGCGAGACTGCGAATTCACAATGGATGTGCGGGCCATACCTGAAGAAAACAACGCCGCATGGCTGCAGCGCTATCAGGACGTGTGCGATGAGATGCAGCGCGAAATGCAGGCCATCGCCCCTGATAGCGGCATCACAGTCACCGCAAGTTGCGACGCACCGGGTTGCCGTCCCGAGGAAAACGGTGCCGCCGAACAGCTGGCCCGGCAACTGACCGGCGACAACGGCACCCATGTCGTCAGCTATGCAACCGAGGCCGGATTGTTCCAGGATGCCGGATATTCCACCATCGTTTGCGGTCCTGGCTCTATCGAGCAGGCGCATCAGCCTGACGAATTCATCGCCCGCAATCAACTGGCCGCCGCCGTCGCGTTCCAGGAGCGGCTGCGTGATCACCTTTGCACCTGAGGTATATATGTCCATTCCCAACCGTTTCGCCGAACTGCATGCCGAGATCACCGAATGGCGGCGTGACCTTCACCGCCATCCCGAATTGCTGTTCGACACCCATCGGACCTCTGGCATTGTTGCAGAGAAGCTGCAGGAATTTGGCTGCGACGAGGTGGTGACCGGCCTGGGGCGGACCGGCGTCGTTGGGATCATCAAGGGGCGGGATACGTCCTCGGGCAAGGTGATCGGGCTGCGCGCCGATATGGATGCCCTGCCGATGCAAGAAACCTCGGGCGTGCCGCACGCCTCTGAGACGCCGGGGATGATGCATGCCTGCGGTCATGACGGGCACACGGCGATGCTGCTGGGGGCCGCGAAATATCTGGCCGAGACGCGCAATTTCAACGGCACGGTCGCCGTGATCTTCCAGCCCGCCGAAGAAGGCGGCGGCGGCGGCCGCGAGATGGTCGAAGACGGCATGATGGAGCGGTTCGACATTGACGAGGTTTACGGCATGCATAACCGCCCTGGCACGCCGGTGGGTGAGTTTTGCCTGCGCCCTGGCCCGTTGATGGCCGCCGTCGATATGCTGACCATTGATGTCACCGGGCTGGGGGGCCATGCCGCCCGCCCGCATGTCAGCATCGACAGCACATTGGTCTGCGCCCAGATCGTCGTTGCCTTGCAACCGGTGATATCGCGACGCACGGCACCTGACGATCACGCCGTTGTCTCGATCACTTCGTTTCACACCGAAAGCGATACCCAGAACGTCCTGCCGCAAACAGCGCATCTGCGCGGCACCATCCGGACACTGAATGCCGAGACCCGAGACCGGATCGAGGCTGATATCAAACGCATCGTCACCGGCGTCTGCAAAGCCTATGGCGCAACAGCAGGTATCACCTACGAACGCTCCTACCCCGTGACCGTCAACAATGACGCCGCAACAGATTTCTGCGCCGCCGCCGCCGCTGACATCGTCGGGCAAGGCAACGTAGACACTGGCATCCCTGCCGTCATGGGCGGCGAGGATTTCTCCTATATGCTGGAAAAGCGCCCGGGCGCGATGATCTTCATCGGCAATGGCGACAGCGCACAGGTCCACCACCCGGATTACGACTTCAACGACGACGCAATCCCTGTTGGCTGCCTGTACTGGACCCGGTTAGTGGAAAAAGGCATGCCGGTAACCTGACGCCCTATGTTGGGCAGTGACCTGCCCCCCGAGGCTCCCTCATTCATAACGAGAGTCTGCGGGTCTGGTTTTCATATTCGTTGGTTTCGTTTTGGGCAAGCGCGCCGGGCGCGGAGCCCTCAAATTGCTCAA